>JBMDYE010000083.1:0-7910 GCA_048595135.1 Planktothrix sp.
TGGCGATCGCAGTGGTTCTGATGATCCGGCTTTAGTCGGAGGTGTCGCCCGTTTTGCTGGACAACCTGTGGTGATGCTCGGTCATCAAAAAGGACGAGATACAAAAGATAACGTCGCCCGAAACTTCGGAATGCCTGCCCCTGGTGGCTATCGGAAAGCGATGCGACTGATGGAACACGCCAACCGTTTTGGAATGCCGATTTTAACGTTTATTGATACTCCTGGGGCGTGGGCGGGGGTAGAGGCGGAAAAATTAGGTCAAGGAGAAGCGATCGCCTACAACCTCAGAGAAATGTTTAACCTTGATGTTCCGATTATTTGCACCGTGATCGGGGAAGGGGGTTCTGGGGGAGCATTAGGCATTGGAGTCGGCGAAAAACTCTTAATGTTAGAACATTCCGTTTATACGGTCGCTACCCCTGAAGCTTGTGCCGCCATTCTGTGGAAAGATGCAGGTCAAGCCCCTCAAGCCGCCCATGCCTTAAAAATTACTTCAAAAGACTTAAAAAACTTAGGCATCATCGATGAAGTGGTGCCAGAACCCGAAGGAGGCGCCCATAGTAACCCCTTGAAAGCGGCGACATTACTCAAACAAGCCCTAATCAACGCCTTAGCGGAACTGATGCCCCTTACCCCCCAACAACGCCGAGAACTGCGCTATCAAAAATTCCGTCATATTGGCGTTTTTGCAGAAACCCCATAACAGTCACCAGTTAACAGTCACCAGTCACCAGTCACCAGTCATCAGTTATTCCCTTGTCCCTTGGTCTCTGCGTTCCTGCCTTCTGCAAAGCTGCCTTCTAAAATAAAATTTCTGATCCCAACTTGATGGTATAATGACATTGGTAACAAATCTTTACATCATTCTCAGATTAATTTGTTTGCAGATTTGCGACCTTAGTTGAGCATCAACCGGAGACAACCGAAACTGCATGACTTCTTCCATTCAAAGAAGAGCCTTAATTACAGGAGCCAGTAGTGGCATTGGCAGAGCCACTGCCCTCGCCTTTGCAAACGCAGGAATTCACGTTGCCTTGGTCAGTCGCTCTGTGGATCAGTTAAACCAAGTAGCCTCAGAAGCCCAGAAGGCAGGAGTAGAGGCGAAAGTCTACCCCCTCGACCTAGCCAAAGTTGACCAAGTACATGAACAAATCGACAGTATTGTGGCAGCGTTTGGCCCCCTGGATATTCTCGTTAATAATGCGGGGATGGCATACACAGGAGACTTGATCAACACCCCCCTAGCAGATTGGCAACGGGTGATCGACCTCAACCTAACCAGTGTTTTTCAATGTATCAAAGGGGTTTTACCGGGAATGCGGGATCGAGGCAATGGCTTAATTATTAACGTTGTCTCCGTTGCCGGTCAACAGGTATTCCCCAACTGGGGAGCATACTGTGTAAGTAAATTTGGTTTGATGGCCCTCTCAAAAACCTTAGCAATGGAAGAGCGAGCCAACGGCATTCGAGTCACGGCAATTTGTCCAGGTTCTGTGAATACCCCGCTTTGGGACACCGAAACCGTTCAAGCGGACTTTGATCGCTCGGCAATGCTAACACCAGAAGTTGTTGCTGAATCCATTCTTCATATTGCTTCATTGCCTGCTGAAGCCGTCATTGAAGAATTAACGCTAATGCCCAGCATCGGCACATTTTGATCGACTGATTGAGGTCGGGAGCGGTTAACAAAACACCTCTGTCACCTCCGATAGAAGTGACTTAACCCACCCCACTAAAATCACCAAGGCTTGTTGTTCTCTCTAAACATTCATTCATATATACCATGACTATTTCACCACCAGCCGTTAATGGGGCTAAAGATAATGGGGCTAAAGATAACGGGATCAAAGATCTATTAGATACAGACAGCCCTCAGATCAATATCCGCCCTGATCGCGCCACGGTTGCCAACAGTTCTACCACTCCATCCAAACCCTACACGGAAGTGAGTGATGAGGAATTAGCCGATGCGGTGCGAACCATGCTCATTGCGGTCGGAGAAGATCCCGAACGGGAAGGTTTGTTAAAAACGCCAAAACGGGTGGCAGAAGCCATGCGGTTTTTAACCAGTGGTTATAACCAATCCTTGGAAGACCTGGTTAATGGGGCAATTTTTGATGAAGGTCATGAAGAAATGGTGTTAGTTCGAGACATCAATTTCTTTAGCCTCTGCGAACACCATATGTTACCGTTTATGGGTCGGGCGCACGTTGCCTATATTCCCAATCAAAAAGTGATTGGTTTAAGTAAACTGGCTCGCATTGTGGAAATGTATAGCCGCCGTTTACAAGTCCAAGAACGTCTGACTCGCCAAGTGGCAGAAGCCATCCAAACCATCCTAGAACCGAAAGGGGTTGCAGTGGTGATGGAAGCCAGCCATATGTGTATGGTGATGCGTGGGGTGCAAAAACCGGGGTCTTGGACAGTCACAAGCGCAATGGTGGGCGTATTCCAAGATGATCAAAAAACCCGTGAAGAATACCTGAATTTGATCCGCCACCAACCTTCATTTTTCTAAACAACCAGTAATCAGTAATCAGTAATCAGTAATCAGTAATCAGTAATCAGTAATTAGTAATCAGTAATCAAGTCTTAATCTTTCTAGCTGATGAGTGGTGATGTGTCCCACTGGTGACTGTTATTAGGGTTGTGTTATCCTGCTAGATCAGAGAACTTGGTCGGCACAGATTGATTGTGATGCCTTGTTTCAGTTATTAGTCAGGAGAATTAAGGCTCGTTAACTGAATAGTTAATTAATGATTACTGATTACTGTTTTACTGATTACTGTTTTACTGATTACTGATTACTGATTACTGAGAAAATTAATCATGATTCAACCGATCAAGTTTGGAACCGATGGCTGGCGCGGGGTGATTGCTAAGGATTTCACCTTTGAACGCGTTGCCCTTGTCGCAAAGCTTGCCGCCCATGTTCTCCAGAAAACCTTCGGAGAGAGTACAGGCAGCAATACCGTAATTGTGGGATATGATCGGCGGTTTTTGGCAGAAGAATTTGCCCGATATGCCGCCGAATCCATACAATCGGCGGGATTTGATGTCAAACTGAGTGAAACCTTTGCCCCCACTCCTGCATTTTCGTTGATTGCTCATCAACAACAGGCGTTAGGGGCAATTGTTTTAACAGCGAGTCATAATCCGGGTAAATATTTAGGCTTAAAAGTCAAAGGGGCTTTTGGGGGCTCCGTTGGGCCAGAAGTGACCCAACAAATTGAAGCGTTATTAACAGATCCGCCAACCTTTGATGCAGCACCTGGAACGTTAGAACAGTTTAATCCTTGGCCGAG
Source organism: Planktothrix sp. (assembly GCA_048595135.1). Taxonomy (GTDB): domain Bacteria; phylum Cyanobacteriota; class Cyanobacteriia; order Cyanobacteriales; family Microcoleaceae; genus JBMDYE01. Next base: position 3,306 of record JBMDYE010000083.1, read on the forward strand.
TTATTGTGAAACCTTGCGTTCTAAAGTCGATATTGCTGCCATTAAAGATGCCATTGATCAAGGCAAAATTACGGTTTTTGCTGATGTGATGCACGGGTCAGCGACGGGAGGATTAGCCCAAATTTTAGGGGATAATGTTCACGAAATTAATAGTAATCGTGATCCATTATTTGATGGAGGCGCACCAGAACCCTTACCTCGTTATTTATCTAAATTATTTGTAGCATTAGAAACGTTTCGCAGCCAAAATCAAGGGTTAGCCATTGGATTAGTCTTTGATGGGGATAGCGATCGCATTGCCGCAGTTGATAGTCAGGGAAATTTCCTCAGTTCTCAAATTTTAATTCCCGTTTTAATTGAACATCTTTCTACTCGTCGAGGCTTTACGGGAGAAATTGTTAAAACGGTGAGTGGTTCTGATTTAATTCCCAAGATTGCTGAATTATTTAATTTATCTCTTTCTGAAACACCGATTGGTTATAAATATATTGCTGATCGGATGTTAACGACAGAAGTATTAGTGGGCGGTGAAGAATCCGGTGGTGTCGGGTATGGAACCCATATTCCTGAACGGGATGCTTTATTATCTGCCTTGTATGTCTTAGAAGCAATGGTGCAGTCGGGGGAAGAACCCAGCCAAACCTATGGTAGACTGCAACAACAAACCGGGTTTACCTCCGCTTATGATCGGATTGATTTACCTTTAGCGAGTATGGATGTGCGATCGCGCCTCCTCGAACAACTACAAACCCAACCATTACAGGAAATCGCCGGACAAGGGGTGGTCGATTGTTTAACCGTTGACGGGTATAAATTCCGCCTAGCCGATGGACGCTGGCTGTTAATTCGGTTCAGTGGAACAGAACCCGTATTGCGGTTATATTGTGAAGCCGCCACCTTAGATCAAGTCCATGAAACCTTAGCTTGGGCGAAAGATTGGGCTAACCAATTCTAAGGCAGGATTTAAAGATTGACCAGGAGATCCCAGTTCTAAAGGAATTGTACATAAAGAATCAGGCGGATTATAACTCTAAAAAATCCTGAGATGTTGAGGTAGGGGCGAGGTGACCTTGCCCTTACAGTCAATTAGACATCAAAGCAGTTGTACAATTGATTAATCCTGCCCATCCTGAAAATCCTAAAAATCCTGATCCAGATATTATGAATAAGTTATTAGTCGTCGCAACAGGCAACCCTGGTAAACTCAAGGAAATGCAAGCTTATTTGCAGGATTTAGCGGTCACTTTACAGTTAAAGCCGGAAGATTTAGAAGTAGAAGAAACCGGAAAAACGTTTCTTGAAAATGCTTGTTTAAAAGCCTCCCAAGTCGCTGAAGCAACCGGAGAATGGGCGATCGCAGATGATTCTGGATTAGCGGTCGATGCTTTGAATGGCGCCCCCGGAATCTATTCAGCGCGATACGCGCCCACAGAAGCCGAACGCATTACTCGACTATTAACCGAATTAGGAGAGACTTCCAACCGTCAGGCTCAATTTGTGTGTGCGGTGGCTGTCGCTCGTCCCGATGGTTCCATTGTGCTAGAACATGAAGGGATTTGTCGGGGAATAATTACCGATGCACCGCAGGGGAGTGGAGGGTTTGGTTATGATCCGGTATTTTATGTTCCTGAAGCTGGAATGACCTTTGCGGAAATGTCACCGGAGTTAAAACATCAATTATCCCATCGAGGTCAAGCGTTTCAAATTGTCTTACCCCAACTGAAAATGTTGTTTGAGTGAGTAGAGACGTTTGAGCAAACGCCTCTACTGTTCATTAAATCGCTTCTAAATTCTTTTCGCCTGTGCGAATGCGGATAATTTGTTCAACCGGAGAGACAAAGATTTTCCCATCGCCAATTTCCCCTGTCCGGGAAGCGGCAATGATTTTATCGACCACCATATCGACTTGATCATCTTCAACTACGATTTCAATTTTGAGCTTTTGCAGGAACTCAACGGTGTACTCAGAACCGCGATATCGTTCAGTTTGACCTTTCTGACGTCCGAATCCTCTAACTTCAGAAACCGTCATTCCCACAATTCCTGCATTGACGAGGGCGATTTTTACCTCATCCAGCTTAAAGGGCCGAATAATTGCTTCTATTTTCTTCAAGATCCTCACTCCTAAAACTGACTGTTTCGTTTAGCCGTTTATTAGCATGACATCTTTTGATATCACCGCCAAGAGATGATTATTTGTAAAATATGTTACAATTTTCCTCTAAATCTATCTACCCATCCCCATTCCTGGTTCTGAAGCGTCCGAAAGGCAGACAGCAACAGGAGAAATGGACAACAGCCAAATAACCAGAGAGATTCTATCATACTTTGGAAAGTTGGCAGGACGATTTAACAGGGAGTAAAGTTAGATTAGATCCCATCACAAATTTTGTGAATTGCATCATGAACTGAAAGATCAGCGCTCAGTCATCCCTTGATGAGTCATTCTTCAAGATGTTTTTCTGGTATTGAAAGCAGAATGCTGAAAGCTTGATTTCGATTGTCAACGGTTCATTGCTAAATTCAAAGCAACAAACCGTTCCCAAGGATTGTAAAATCTTGTTAAAAGTGTGTAGCTTAAGAACCGTTAAGCTATGGAACTTTTAAAATAATAAAACCATTGTATGGGCGCTTGGCTCAAGATTGTCTTGTCGCGTTGTTAGGCTTATTGAAAAAAACGCCCCTACCCTAATATAAACACACAGTAAGAGGAATTCCTGTGCAACTAAAAACTAAAGTAGCTGCCAAACGAGCAACGGGTGCTTACGCTTTAATGGATAGTTTAAAGCGTCATGGTGTTAAGCACATTTTCGGCTATCCCGGTGGAGCCATTTTGCCGATTTATGATGAACTCTACCGCTTTGAAGCCAGTGGCGATTTGCAACATATTTTAGTTCGTCATGAACAAGGTGCCGCCCATGCGGCGGACGGTTACGCCAGAGCCACGGGTCAGGTGGGGGTGTGTTTCGGCACCTCTGGCCCTGGCGCCACTAATTTAGTCACCGGAATTGCAACGGCCCACATGGATTCGATTCCGTTGGTGGTGATCACCGGACAAGTTCCCCGCAATGCCATTGGCACCGATGCCTTCCAAGAAACCGATATTTATGGGATCACCCTCCCCATTGTTAAACATTCCTATGTGGTGCGTGATCCAAAAGATATGGCAAGAATTGTGGCTGAAGCGTTCCACATCGCCAGCAGTGGACGTCCGGGCCCCGTATTAATTGATATTCCTAAAGATGTCGGTTTAGAAGAATTTGATTATGTCCCCGTTAATCCTGGGGAAGTAAATTTACCAGGCTATCGCCCCACCGTTAAAGGCAATACTCGCCAAATTAATCAAGCCATTAAATTAATTCGGGCATCGGTTCGTCCTTTATTGTATGTCGGGGGAGGAGCCATTGCCGCCGGAGCCCATGCTGAAATTAAACAATTAGCTGAACTGTTCCATCTTCCCGTAACGACAACCTTAATGGGGAAAGGATCATTTGATGAAAATCATCCCTTATCCCTGGGAATGTTGGGAATGCACGGGACGGCTTATGCGAATTTTGCCGTCAGTGAGTGTGATTTATTAATCGCCGTTGGCGCTCGCTTTGATGACCGTGTTACCGGAAAATTAGATGAATTTGCCGCCCGTGCCAAGGTGATTCATATTGATATTGACCCCGCAGAAGTCGGGAAAAATAGAGCGCCGGATGTTCCCATTGTCGGGGATGTGCGTCAAGTGTTGCTAGATTTGTTGCGGCGATGTCAAGAAATTGGGGGCGGCACAGAAGCTAGTCAAACGGCGGAATGGTTACAACGCATCGACCGTTGGCGACAAGATTATCCGTTAGTGGCACCGGAATATAACGATATTCTCTCGCCTCAAGAGGTGATTGCCAAATTAGGACAAATCGCCCCCCATGCCTACTACACAACGGATGTGGGACAACACCAAATGTGGGCGGCTCAATTTTTGAAAAATGGCCCCCGTCAGTGGATTTCTAGTGCTGGGTTAGGGACAATGGGGTATGGCTTACCTGCCGCCATGGGAGCAAAAATGGCCCTCCCCAACGAAGAAGTGATCTGTATTGCTGGAGATGCTAGCGTGCAGATGAATATTCAAGAGTTGGGAACCTTAGCCCAATATGGCATTAATGTGAAGACCGTGATTGTGAACAACGGTTGGCAAGGCATGGTGCGTCAGTGGCAAGAAACCTTCTATGGCGAGCGCTATTCCTCTTCTAATATGGAAGTGGGAATGCCTGATTTTATTATGTTGGCTCAAGCTTATGGGGTGAAGGGGATTAAAGTTAACCATCGGGATGAGTTAAAAGATGCGATCGCGGAAATGTTGGCTCACAATGGCCCGGTGTTAATGGATGTCCGGGTGAAACGCGATGAAAACTGTTATCCAATGGTGGCACCCGGTAAGAGCAATGCTCAAATGATCGGTTTACCCGAACGCACCAAACTCGAAGCGGTTGAGTTAGTTTATTGCAGTAATTGTGGGGCGAAAAATGTCGGGAGTAATAACTTCTGTCCTGAGTGCGGAACTAAACTGTAATTTCGATTAAAATTAAACAGAATGAGCAAGGGCAAATGCCCTTGTTTTTT
>JBMDYE010000084.1:0-4780 GCA_048595135.1 Planktothrix sp.
TTAAGTTTCATTGCTGTTTTAATCTCTGTTTTATTGAGTTGTACAGATTCTTCTCTTAATTTAAGTGGGACAATAACTGTGGGAATTGTGAGCTATGAAACGGGAAATCAATCGATTAATGATTATCAAAATTTTAAAGAATATTTAGCGGAACAAACCGGAACCTTTGTGGAGTTAGAACCAAGTTTTAGCGAATTACAAGCATTAGAACAAATCAAACGTCACGCTTGGTCTGTTGTGTTTGCGCCGCCTGGGTTAGCTGCGATCGCTTCCCAAGAACAACAATATACCCCCCTATTCCCTATTGATACGATTAACGATAATGCGGTAATTATTGTTAAGGAAAATAGTTCAATTCGTACTTTAAAAGAGCTAAATAATAAAATCGTTGGGTTAGGTCAACCGGGATCATTAACCGGATATTATCTCCCCCTCTATGATCTTTATGGATTAACGTTAGCAGAAGTTAAATTTGCTCCCACACCGAAAACTTTGTTAACTCAGTTATCAGAAACAAAAATTGACGCGGTGGCACTTTCCGAAAATCAATTTTTAGAATATCGTCAACAATTTTCCTCAAAAAAATTTAGAATTCTCCACAAATCTCGTCCCATTCCCCCCGGTTCTCTGTTAGTTTCTCCAACCCTTAACCTTCAGCAACAACAGAAAATTCAAACTCTTCTCCAGCAAGCTCCCCCTAATATAATTCAACAAGTTGGTTATATTCCTAGAGCGACAGTTCCTAGCTATCAACAGTTAATTGAATTGATTAAAAAAGTTAGACCGTTAGAAGGAAAGTTACAAGAAAAACCCGTAAGTCTGACATCAGAATAATTTGATGAGTTGATCAGTTTGCGTCTGCTCATGATAGAATTAATCCTATCGTAAACACTCATCATTTTTACTATTAAACCGATGATCGGTTTAATAGTAAAAAGACTAACCTATGGAACAAGGAAACAAAGTCCGTTACCGTTTTTTGAAGTTAATTGTTTTAGTATTGATTTTTCTGGTAGGTTGTCGTGTTCAGGTTGAACAGAAAAGCCCTGAGTCTCAGGAAGAATCCATGGAAGGACAAATTTTAGTGTGGCATTCCTTTGAAGGCAAAATCAGGGAGATGATGCAAGCCTCCTTTCAGGATTATATGCGGCTCTATCCTCAAATCAAAATTGTTAGTGAATATATTCCAAATGAGCAATTAGAGCAACAGTTTCGCCAACAAGTCAATCAAGGTTTAGGGCCTGATTTTATATTTACGACCTCTGGGGTAATTTCTAATTTAATTCAGGATAATTTAGTCCCGCCGATTAAAGACTTTGATTTTTCCACCTATCTTCCTACAGCCATCAGCCATGTTCGCTATCAAGGAAAAATTTATGGGATACCCACCTCTGTCATGACTCAAGCTCTTTGCTATAACAAAAAGAAAGTTAAGTCGCCCCCTAAAACTTTAACAGAACTCCTACAACAAGCTAAGATCGGTTATTCAGTGGGGATATGGTCTAACTTTGTGATGACCTTTTGGGGGATTCAAGTTTTTGGAGGAAAATCTTTTAATAGCCAAGGTAATTTAGTGTTTGATCAAAAGAGTTGGTCAAACTGGATGGAGTGGCTAAAAATAGCTCAAACTGAACCGAATATGGTTTTTTCCGAAAGTATTGAAGCGTTACAACAAGCGTTTATCAATAACCAATTAGCGTATGTTTTTTGTGATTCTTCTCAGTTTGTAGACTATGAACAAGCTTTAGGAAAAAACAATTTTGGTGTTGCCTTATTGCCAGGGCAAGGTAACAATAGCGCAGGGCCTTTTCTATATTCCCGTGCCATTTTATTTAATCAGATGTCAAACCCTAAGCAACAAAATTTATCATTACAATTAGCTAAATTTTTTACAAATGAGGAACAAACTCGCAAACGCTTAATAACACTACGAGGATCTTTTATTCCGGCTTATCAAATCAAGTTAAATAGTCGTTTATTTCCCACGGAAGCGGTATTAGTCCAGCAATCTAAAACTGCAATTGCAATTCCTTTAGACCAAGTTAAATTAACCCAGGTTTGGGTGCATGAAGGCAATCGTCTTTATCCTCAAGTGCTAGCTGGAAATCTCTCCCCTGAACAGGCGGCTCAGAAGATTGCTGATATCGTTAATAAACAATAAAGTCAACCCTAGAAAAAATTCAATATGTCTAATGAAAGTGAATTAACATTTATTTTTGATCAAATTACAAAAATCTTGATTTTTTTAAATCGTTCTCCAGTCCAAGTTCAATTGGGCATAATTGTCATCTCAATTTTATTAAGTCAGGGCTTATCCTATTGGGTTAAGCAAAAAATTATACAGAAAGTTCAACCCTTTAAAATTGCTCTTGATCAATCCCTGAAAGCCGGAAAAAAATTACCACTTTCTTGGTATGTATTCTGTTTAATTCCTGATGGAGTAGGCAGAGGATTTAACTTAATTCTATTAATTAAAATTCAGAATCTTTTCATCAGTCAAGGATGGGTTGCAGGACTCTTAAGTACCAGCATCCAGCTTGTATGGGCTTATCTATTTTATCGGGTATTTTTAATCAGCTTATGTTTATTTGTTCCCCTTAATGAAGTTCACAAGTACAAATTCTATTTTTTTAGACCATTATTTATTTTATATATTTTGAGAGAAATTTTAAGTTTATTTGTGGATATTAACAAACTACTACAAGTCGTTGTCATTAATCTATTTGAAAGTCCCATCACTCTAGGTACTATTTTTATCGGTACAGTAGGGTTATATTTGTGGATTGTGGCTGTCAGTATGTTACAATGTATTTTATTGCAGATTATTGTCGATAAAACTGAACTAGATTCGGGATCATGGCAAGCTTCTTTGATTTTATTTCGTTATTTTTTAATCGGTTTAGGAATTGTAATTTTAATTGGATATGTTGGGTTTAATCCCACAGCTTTTGCGGCAATTACAGGTGGATTATCTGTGGGTATTGGGTTTGGTCTAAAAGAAATTTTTAGTGATTTTTTTAGTGGGATATTTTTATTATTTGAAGGCTCTTTAAGACCGGGAGATATTATTGAAATTGGCGGAGAATCCTGTGAAGTTAAGAAAGTAAGTATCCGCGCTACAACCGTACAAGTAATCAAAGATAATTCAGAAAAAATTATTCCGAATCAACTTTTGTTTACGCAGGAACTTAAAACGATGACGGGAAGCGATCAACGAGTTCGTCGCTCTTTAATGATTGGTACCAGTTATAATTGTAATCCTCAGAAAGTTATTGAAGTTTTATTAGAAATTGTCTATCAACATCCTGAAGTTTTAAATGATCCGGCTCCTTTAGTCAATTTAATTAACTTTGGAGAATCTAGTTTAGATTTTGAGATTACGGTTTGGTTAGAACATCCGATGGGGGGTAAACGAGTCATGAGTGAAATTAGTTGTCAAATTTGGAAAACCTTTGCTGAAAACAATATTGAAATTCCCTATCCTCAACGAGATTTACATATTCGTACTGATAGTACAAGCTGAAGCTTTAGATTTGAGTTAAGTTTATTGTTTAAAGCGATCGTTTACGCCTCATCAGCCAAATAATCAACCCTCAAAACCTCTTCTAAACTAAATGGACATTTATCAGGAAAAACACTAATTTGTAATTGAGTTTCTGTTGCTGCGTCCTGACGTGCATCTTGATAACATTCTGAAAAAATATCTTGAGCGTATCCCCTTAAACTCGGACTATCTTTAAACAAAATTAATAACCGTCGCCGATGCTCAACAATTGTACTCCGCCAACTGCGAGATCGTTTATTGGGTTGATATTTATATTTGAGTAAGTGCATTAACAAAACCGTTAAATTACTTTGAACTGATCGTTTTTCACTCCTCCCCATTGTCTCTAACTCTTCTATTAAATTTTTAATATCAATTTCTTGAAGTTGGTTTTGGCGTAATTGTTCTACTGTTTTCTCAATCCATAAATAATAATCTTGGTCATAAAGCGTTAATTGTCTTGGATTTTGTTGTGATAATTGAGGATTCATCATTATACTATAGTGATTATTTTATAGTTTAACTGTTTTTGTTAGATGAGGGGCGATCGCTGATAATAAAACCACTGAAGCGATCGCTCCTATAATCTGATTATAATTGTTTTGATGGGCAGAGCATCGTCCTACTTTCGTTAAGATCCCTAAATCCTTCTTGAGAAAGATGCCTTTTTTAATTTAATTACAGAACGTTATAAACAGAAAATTGATTAAATTAAGAGGTCTATTATGACAAAATCTTTTAAAAAAGGCGATCGCGTTGCATGGAACTCATCGGGTGGAACATCCATCGGGATTATTAAAGAAATTATTACCGAACCCGTAGACTTTAAAAACCATCATTTTGAAGCGTCCCCAGACCAACCGGAATATTTAGTTGAAAGTGAAAAAAGTGGACAGGAAGCCATTCACAAAGGAGACGCCTTGAGAAAAGTAGAAGAATAATAAGGAATAAAAAATCCCCCCAACTGTGGGAGGATATATTAATTTGGATTGACAGAATCTAATTACTTACCAATCTTTGGTGCTGTCCAAGAGAAGAATTTGTTTTTGCTCTTTTGAACAGGTGGCGTTTTTGCAACGATACTCGGAACAGAATTCCGTAACATTGCCGTTAACTGGGTGGTTGTGGAATCATAGACTTGGGTTAAGATTTTTGGATATAACCCGATCCCAATAATGGGTACTAATAAACTGGCAATAATGAACACTTCGCGAGGTTCCGCATCCACCAGTTTTT
>JBMDYE010000085.1:0-11121 GCA_048595135.1 Planktothrix sp.
ATTATTGGTAAATTCACTTCCGGTAACGGTGAGAGATCCTGCGCTTTTAGTGGCGATCGCACCGCCTCCCCGTTCACTTCCTCCGAAGGTTCCATCATTATTATTAAATTTGCTATTAATAATAACAGTATTACTTTGAAATCCGGTATAAATTCCGCCTCCAAATTGAGCAATATTATTATTAACTTCACTATTTTCTAACGTCAGGTTGGTGCGTCCTTCCATTTTAATTCCTCCCCCCGCACCTTCTTCATCGATTCCCTCTGCTTTACCGTTAGCAATAATGACATTTTTAAGGGTGGTATTAGTGGGTTGAAATTGAGCATCTCTTGTTAATTGAAAAACACGAGATTGATTTTCCCCACTAATCGTAATAAAGGTTGGAACTGAATTATTAATTAAGCCATCAATGGTAATACTTTTATTAACTAATAATTGACCACTGGTGAGTTTAATAGTCGGATTGGTTTGATTCGCCAAAATTGGATCAAATTGAATCAGATCGCCTGTGTTGGCTTGGGCGATCGCATCTCTTAATGAACCGATTCCATTATCATTTAAGTTCGTAACAAATAAAGTTGCCATGTCCGTTTATTCCTCTTGAAAATTTGGGTTAGTTTAAAAGAATAGATTTTTCAAGATGCCAGCTTAAATGCTAGCTATCTTGAAAAGAATTATTAACGGTTAATTGACATTATGAGAAAGGAATAAAGTCATCAGAGGTTAGGAGATTAGCATTAAATCCTGTTAAAGTTGCTAATATTTCTCCGGTACTGGTTACTGTAACTAACGTTTGATTTTCTCCTGAATTAATCGTTAACTCCTCAAAAATTAATCCTCCCGATAACGCCAATCTATCTTGATTATCTGTAAAGTCATAAATGGTATTATTTCCTTGGTTTATTCCTAAAATAAAGGTATCTGAACCTTCCCCTCCAACTAATAGATTATCCCCTAAATCTCCACTGAGAATATCATCTCCAGTTCCCCCTAAAAGGGTATCATTTTCTTGACCCCCATATAAACTATCATTTCCTTGTTCACCTCGAATTAAATCACGACCAAAATTCCCAAAAATGAAGTCATTTCCATCACCCCCACAAAGATTATCGTTATTTTGACCGCCATAAATGGTGTCGTTTCCATCATCACCATGAATTAAATCATCATCCTGATTTCCAGATAAAATATCGTTGTCTTCACCGCCGATTAGGGTATCATTTCCAATGTCTCCAAACAGGGTATCATTTCCAAAATTTCCCCAAGCTAAATCTTCTTCTTGTCCCCCATAAATTAGGTCTTCTCCATCACCGCCTTTTAGGGTATCATTCCCAAAATTTCCCAAGCTAAAATCATTGCCATTTTCTCCTAAAATTGCATCATTATTTTGACCGCCATAGATGGAATCATTTCCTGAATTACCCGTTAGATAATCATCCCCTTGATTTCCATATAAAATATCATCGCCAAAAGCACCATTAATATTGTCATTTCCTCCCAAACCAAAAATAATATCAGGAAGATCTTGACCCAATATTTCATCAGCATCGGTGGTTCCTAAAGCAGGTGTTTCTCCAGAAACGATAATTGTATTAACGGTTTGATTTTGATTGGGTAAAACGTCGGGAATATCTACACATTCGTCATCAATTTCAAGAGGTGGTTTTTCTCCAGGCGTTGGAGTTGGTGACGGTGTGGGTGTTGGACTTGGTGTTGGACTTGGTGACGGTGTGGGTTCTGGTGACGGTGTGGGTGTCGGACTCGGTGTTGGACTTGGTGTTGGAGTTGGTGTTGGACTTGGTGACGGTGTGGGTTCTGGTGACGGTGTGGGAGTCGGACTCGGTGTTGGACTCGGTGTTGGACTTGGTGTTGGACTTGGTGACGGTGTGGGAGTTGGACTCGGTGTGGGTGACGGTGTGGGAGTCGGACTCGGTGTTGGACTCGGTGTTGGTGTGGGTTCTGGTGACGGTGTGGGAGTCGGACTGGGAGTAACAGTAGTGAACTCGTAAGCGCCGCTATCAATTAATGCGCTACCATTGTTATCACCATCAATTGGGCGAGTTTGACCGAGTTGATCTGTTGTTAATGAATTATTAGTTCCCGTATCAATTGCAGCACTTCCTTGTAATAGAGGATGAATGAGTACCCCATTAATATTTTCTAAATCTCCTAATGAAGCTGTATTCACCAGTTGAATATTAGCCGTTGCTTGAATATCGTTAGGGTTCAATTCAGTGGTTTGAATATTTCCACCCCCATCAATTAATTGAGAGTTAACATGATGGTTAGTATTCCAAGTATTACCCCCGTTAAACGCTTTATTATTGGCTAAAATTGCATTGGTTAGGGTTGTGTTGTTAGTTCCTCCCGCAGAAATTCCACCGCCAATAAACCCCGCATAATTTTTAGCAATTGTTGTATTAATAATCTTCGTTGCACTTGTTCCATTTGCAAGAGCAATTCCGCCACCAATTCCGCCTTTTCCATCTTCAGATTCGGCGCGATTTCCTGAAATGGTACTATTAATTACGGTCATAGGAACTTGTTCTCCGACCCATAACCCCCCACCTTGAAGAAACGCTCGGTTATTGGCAATCGTTGTATTCCTAACGGTTATTTCTCCAGTATTTCCAGGTCGTAATCCTCCGCCGTAAGAGTCCCCTACGTTATTAAAAAAGACTGTATTATTAGTAATGGTACTGTTTTCAACGATGGCTTTATCGGGGGAATAAGCATATAAATATAAACCTCCTGCTTGTCCAGCGGCAGTATTGCCATCAAACAAGGAATCTTTAATACTAATTGTTCGGATTGTTGAACCTTCTGCTTTGGCTCCATCGGCAAAAATTGCGCCCCCATATCCATTAGAGATACCCTGACCTAAAGAAACATTCGCTCCGGGAACAGAGGTGTTATTAATAAACTTAGATCCCTGAACATTTAAGTCACAAATAACACTATAAATTGCCCCGCCATTAATTCCTTTATTATTTGTAAATTCACTTTCAATAACATTAAGATTAGTTAAACTATCAGTGGAGATTGCACCGCCTCCCCGTTCACTTTTTCCTAATGTTCCATCATTATTATTAAATTTACTATTAATAATCGTTGTAGTGGTTTTATAACTGGTAAAAAGTCCCCCACCATATTGAGCAATATTATTATTAACTTCGCTATTTTCTAAGGTGAGAGTATTTAAAGTTCTGACCCGAATTCCTCCCCCTGCACCCTCTTCAGCAGTTCCTTGTGCATTTCCATTGGTAATAATTAGATTTTTGAGGGTGCTGGTTGTTGGTTGAGCTTGACTATCCGCTTGGAGTTCTAAAACTCTAAATTGATTTTCTCCACTAAGGGTTATTTTTTGATTGGTTGTTCCATTAATTAATCCATCAATAGTCAGATTTTTATTAATATTAATTTGTCCTGATGTTAGCTTAATTGTCGGATTAACTTGACTGGCTAAACTAGAATCAAATTGAATAATATCACCTGAGTTTGCTTGGTTTATCGCTTCTCTTAATGACCCCAAACCGTTATCATTTAAGTTTGTTACCAACAAAATTGCCATTGTAATTAATCCTAAATTCTTGCAACTATTTCTAGTAATCCTTCTTTCCAGATGAGCAACTAAAAATCCGGTTAACTTAGACTATTTTTGCAAGTTTTTTTAAATTAACCCTAAAATTAAAGCAAGCTAAAGTATTAAAAATAGCAACAATTCAGGAAGAGTTTAATCGTTTTTAAAGTCTGTCTATTCGCCATATTTTTTAGAGTATAATCCAGCCTAAAACGAATAAAAAATTACAGGTTTTACAGATGATTTAATGATTAGATTAACTATTATAACCTGGATTAAACTTGCTTGATTTCTGATTATTTTTAGGTTGAAATATAGCTTAATTTTCTTAAAATTTATAATAAATTCACAGAATTATTTTACTAATATACTCCCATTAAGGTTATTAGTAAAATCAGAAAGATGCTAGATTACTATCGATAGATTGTTCCTACCTGAACATCTATTTTACGACTGCTGATTTGAGGAAAAATTCTCAGCCTTCACCCTAGATTCTAATTTAATCTATTCTCGTGTAATTTGAACTGATCAGAAAATCGTTCAATCCAAATATTTTATGATTGCGTAGAATAATACCTGATTTCAGTAAATGGATTGGCACTTCCACCCAGCCACCAGAGGGAAGTACCAATCTTGATTGTGGCACACTGCCAAGAAGCCACATAGAGCGTATCATGGAGGCCCAAATGAGGTTTTTTTGGAACTCTTGTTTAAGCCTTAACTTATTAATAACTTAATTGCTTCCCTCTCCGCCTCAGAAAATTTACGGAACTTTTCTAGACAAAAAAAACCGTGACATTCCATATATCTAGTCACGGTCTTGGGTTATGTGAGGCAAGCCTTGTCCTAGTCGCGGTTAAAGGCAATCAGCAAGCGCAGGATAAAGATAAATAAGTTGATGTAGGTCAAATACATCGATAACGCTGCTGCTAGGTATTGGTCATTGCGGTAGGCGCGGGGTAGCACATAAAAGTCAACCACGGCCGAACCCATAAACAAGACCACGCCAATGCCAGAAATCCCGATTTCTAACCAGCTTGGGGCGATGATGCCAAAAAATCCGAGAACGAATTGCGCCAAAATCACCACAAACAGGGCAATAATTCCCAAGCTAATGGTTTTCGTTAGCGCCATGCCATCGGGGTCGGAGAGGTTAGACCCGATCGAACGCGCCGCAATAAAGGTGAGTCCGCACCCTAACGCCGCAACCCCAATTCCAGCAATTCCGACGCCACTGGTTCCCAACGCGACGGTGACTAAACCCGTCAGGGTGTAACCTGTAACTAAGCTGTAGGTGGCAAGTAACGGTAAAGCAACATTATTTTTGCCTTGGTTCGCCACACCGGAAGCCACAAAGAATAAAGCGATTTGAAGAATGAAGGCGACCCAGAAGGTCGGCATGAATAATCCTGGGTTTGTCGCTAAAATCGATAAACCCCCAAAGGTGCCAACGGCGGTTAGAATTAGTCCACCCCCGACAAAGGGCAACGCATTGGCAATCACATTAGGGCCGAGGAGTGCCTGATTTTTGGCCTCCCGCATCGCTTGACGAAAATTACTTGTACTGGTCATAACTGTTTTATTGCAATCGACAATCAGAACGTTACCATTTCTTATTGTGACCGATCAAAATAGAGAACAGTAGTTCGGTTAATGCGGTAAACGTCCGTAGGTTTCGGTTAAAAACTTCAACCGTTCACCGACTTCATCGGTTAGCATTCCTGGCTCAAACCGCCAAGCCCAGTTGCCTTCGGCTTCTCCTGGTTTATTCATTTTCGCTTCACTTCCCAAGCCTAAAATATCCTGTAACGGAATAATCGCTTGATTCGCAACGGAGGCTAACGCCAAACGAATTAAATCCCAGTGAATGCCATACCCCGACGAACACCCCAAATAACGGGTGACTCTAGCTTGTTCCTGTAACGTCCGACGGTTGAACCAGCCGACCGTTGTGTCGTTGTCGTGGGTTCCGGTATAAACCACCCAATTCGGCGAGGAATAGTTATAAGGTAAATAGGGATTTTCTGGGCCAGAATCAAAGCAAAATTGCAAAATTTTCATCCCCGGTAATCCATATTTATCCCGCAGCGCTTCCACTCCTGGGGTAATAATTCCTAAATCTTCCGCAATAATTGGCAGCTTACCTAATTTCTCATTTAATGTGGCAAAAAAGGCATCTCCAGGGGCATCAATCCAATAGCCATTCATGGCGGTGGTTTCTCCCCGATGAACCGCCCAAAAGGATTCTAACCCACGAAAATGATCGATGCGAATAATATCCACCATATTCAACATCGATTGCATTCGTTGCACCCACCAATGAAAATCTTCCTGGTGTAAGCGTTCCCAGTTATAAACGGGATTTCCCCATAATTGACCCGTTTCGCTAAAATAATCCGGTGGAACACCCGCCATTAATGACGCTTCTCCGGTTTCTCCATCTAAGGCAAAAATTTCAGGATGCGACCACACATCCGCACTATCATGGGCAACATAAATCGCCACATCTCCAAAAATTTCAATGCCTTGTTCGTTGGCATATCGTTTGAGGTTTGTCCATTGACGGAAAAATTGAAATTGTAGGAATTTATGATAGAAAACTTTATCTTTTAATTCATGCCTCCACTTGTCCATCGCTTCCGGTTTGCGTCGGGCAATGTCCTCTTCCCACACATTCCAACTGGCCCCTTCAAAGTGTTCTTTTAATGCCATAAAAAGGGCATAATCTTCTAACCAGTAGGATTTATAAGCACAAAAATCAGAGAATTCTTGTTTTTGTTCTTGAGCTTCTTGTTCCACAAAAGTTTGGCACGCTTTATGAAACAATTGATGTTTATAAGCTCTCACCGCCCCAAACTCGACTTGATGGGTGGGAAAGTGAGGGACATTTTCTAAATCTTCATCGGTTAATAATTCATCCTCTTTTAAAAGTTCGAGACTAATTAATAAGGGATTTCCAGCAAACGCTGAATAGGATAGATAGGGAGAATCGCCAAATCCAGTGGGGCCAAGAGGTAAAATTTGCCACAATTGTTGACCACTATTTTTTAAGAAATCAACAAATTGATAAGCTACAGAACCAATATCTCCAATTCCAAATGGACTTGGTAAAGATGTGGGGTGAAGTAAAATACCACTAGATCTGGGAAAGGGCATAATTCATTAAAAATATAAAGTTCGCAGAAGCAGGTTGGATTTGATCCCGTTGCTGATGGTCTCCCATCTAGCCAATTCAAATTCAGACCCATCATTAAATTTTACGCCGACGGGAACGATCTGGCTTGAAATTTTTTACCCACACAGGGTATTTCTCTCTTCAGGTCGAGAGTGACTGGGATTTACCCTCAAAACCTGAAATTTCGGCTATTGGTCGATCAAACAACAGCCTTGCTGATCGGATGGGCTTCTCTATTATTCCTGAATCCCTGAACCTTGCTATCTGCCTAAAGAACAGTTTCACGATCTCTTGTTAATTCGATGAAAATTTCTATTATTACTTAGAAGTCAAAAAATGAATTAAATATGAAACTATTATGATTCATTTATGAATAAAATCAGGAATAATCCGAGTTAAAAATAATTTAAAATTAAAAGGATTTATGGTAGACTAATTGAGAGTGAGAAAACCTGCCATTGTTATCAGGTTTATAGTCAATTTTTAATCTGATTCTAACAGGTCTAAAGTTTAAACTGAGACCGCTTCAGATAATCTTTGTTATTTGTTAGGAATTTCTTGAGTCATGCTAACCGCTTTTACTGCTGCTTTACTTCTAATTACCCTTTCAGAATTGGGAGATAAAACATTTTTTATTGCTGTTATTTTATCTCTTAAATATTCTCGAAGATTAGTATTTGCAGGGGTAGTTTCTGCTTTAGCAGTAATGACCGTCCTCTCGGTGATGGTGGGGCAAGTTTTTTCGTTTTTACCTCCGGCTTATATTCATTATGCCGAGATTATTTTATTTGCCTTGTTTGGCTTTAAGCTGTTATATGATGCCAGCAAAATGCCAAAAAAATCCAGCAATACCGACGAACAGGAAGAAGCCTTAGAAGCGGTTGAAAAAGCAGAACAACAATTTTCCAAAAAGAAAACATCCCTTGGCATTTTTATAGAAACCTTTATCTTAACGTTTGTGGCGGAATGGGGCGATCGCACTCAAATTGCGACCATCGCTTTAGCCACATTTCATAACCCCTTTGGTGTGATTATTGGCGGTATTGCAGGACATACGATTTGTGCGGCGATCGCTGTAATAGGCGGAAAATTAGTCGCCGGAAAAATATCAGAACGCACCATTACAGCTATTGGCGGTTTTATCTTTCTTTTGTTTAGTGCGATCGCCTTATTTGAAGGGGTTGGAAGTACAGCCGCTTAAGGTGATAGCGGGATTAAAAAATCCGGCTTCTTTTACTAAACATTCGTCTGGTGTAGAGACGCGCCATGGCGCGTCTCTACTAGATGGATGGGTAGCAAACATTTAAAGATGGAATATAAGTTCTGTATTTTATAAGGAGGATGAAAAATTCACCCTCCTTACCTGAATAGAAATCTAGCTGCTTTTTGATATCTCGCTTACGAGTGCAGCTATTTAGTTTTCGCTGTCCTTACAGGACTACACGAAGGCTTGAAAGGAGCCTATAATTTTAATGATAACAATAAATGATAAATTGTGCAACTTCACGGCAAAGTTTATGGCATCTCCAAAAAAAGACGAACTAGAAAAACGTCCTCTGAAAGTCTTTGAGTTCAAAGTACAATTTGAAGACGAAGCACAGGAGAAAATCCGACAGTGGCAAAAAGGACTTAAACACTTTTGGAATTTTTGTTTAAATCAGTTGGAATTGTTGGATGAGTTTTATTACTGGAATAAAACTGATAAACAATTTTACCCTTGTTCAACTTTACCTTGGAAATACTGCAAAGACAAAACTTCAGATCAATGGGTTCCTTATTGCTCGTTAGTGAGTGAACGTTCTCTATGGCTGATTCGTTCTTGTCCTGAAGTGCGTTGTATTAATCCTAAAGTCGGAGAAACCCCCCAAGAAGCGATCGCACGAGTGCGAAAACCCGAAAACGCTGTTGTCACAACTGCGGAACTGAATTGGATGCGGGGATGGATAGGAGGATGGGGGTACAGTTGTCCCATTGGAATTCATCAGGAACCTTTAATTACCAGTTACTCACTGATGAACTCAAAGATTGGATTAACATTATTGAATAAAGGGGAAACTATCACTCATTCTTTATTACCAGAAGAAATTCAACAAACTATTTTAAATGTTCCTTATAAATATAGAGCAGGAACTTTAGAAAGTTTATCGGTTAGTTGGCAAGAATATTTAAAATCTCGTTCAGGTCTATCTGGTTTAGATCGAGGAAAACCGAGATATAAAGGAAAACGAGATAAATTAACAACGATTATTCACCCAAACCCAAACGCTGGAGAAAAACAACCCGCTTCTAAAGATGCGGTTAGATTATTAGGAAACAATTGGTTATCTGTTCCTGGGATTGGTAGAATTGAAGCCCCAGGACTTGATCAACGGTGGAAAAATCCAGATGGAACAATTCCCCGTGTCAAAGTCTTTAAAATTATAGAACGAACCAACAATTTTTATATTCAGTTAACAGGAGAAATTCAACGAAGTCTGAAATTGTACCGTAAACCTAAAGGTGCAATAGGATTTGATTTAGGAAGAAAAGAAGAAAACTGGGCGACATCGGATCGATTTAAAATTAAAAAGCCTCGTTGGTCAAGGGAATCAGAAAAAACTTTAGCACGACATCAGAAACAACTTGACCAAAAACGAACGCACCGCCTGATTTTATGGTTAAATCATCCTGAAATAACGGAACAAGTGATCCGCGCTATTGTCCCAGGATGTTCTCCAGAAGGTGTGGAACAATTAAAAAAATGTCGGACTATCGAACAATTAAACGCCTTAATTTCTGAAGGAATCGTAACGGGTTCAACGGTGAATCGACTCAAATATAATGCTAAATTTCCGAACGAAGAAAATACCCTCGCCTATTCTAAGCGAATTCAGAAGGTTGATAAAGCGATCGCCAAACTTCAACATAAAAATAAGTTACGACGGAAACACCATAACCAAAAAACCTCGACTTTGCTATTACGGAAATATGGAACAGTTTTAGTTGAAAATGGCTTACAAAATCTCAAGGGTTCTGCTAAGGCGAAGCTTTCAGAGGATCGTAACCGTCATGAAAAAAATAATGCTAAAGCAGTATCCGGTTCTAATAAAAGTCATAGTGATGCAGCACATGGTCAATGGTTAACTTTTTTAGAGCAAAAAGCAAAATCTTGGGGGAGAAATTTTGAACGGGTTCCTGCTGCTTATTCCTCTCAGGAATGTCCAGTCTGCGGGAATCTGGAGCAAGATATGAAAGATATTAGTAACCATCCCACTTTTACTTGTTCTCGTTGTCACTATTATCACCGCGATCGGGATGGGAAAGCGGGAGTGATTATTGCTTTGCGAGGTTATGATCAAGGAAAGATTACTTGGGATGATCTCAGTAAAGATGCTCGTCAAGCGTTGAGGTTGCGGGAGAAATGGAAAAATGCGACAACCCCTAGCTGTACAGAATCTCCTGAAGCAGAAAAACCTTCAAAACCCCGCCGCACAAGGAAAAGGGCTTCTCAAGATTGAAACAGGCCGTCGCATCATATATAATGGGAGATACAGCGATTTTAACCCTGTGTCTCTCCCGTTTCAGGGATCGAGAAAGGGAGGTTGTCGCAAACGGAACCTGGAAAACAGAATAGGTAAGCGTTTCCAGTGACAGCAGTAGAAATTTATTCCATACCTGAGTAGAAATTGAAAATCATCTCTGAAATGGAATCATCCAGATCGGGATCGTCGTGTAGAAATTTATTCCATACCTGAGTAGAAATTGAAAGCATCAAATTAAACTCGAAACCGGAAAATTTACAATGTAGAAATTTATTCCATACCTGAGTAGAAATTGAAAGAATTTGCTCTAAGTTATCCTTAGCTTGTTCTAGGGGTAGAAATTTATTCCATACCTGAGTAGAAATTGAAAGTCACTTTATACACACAAGCATAATAAAAACCGTATGTAGAAATTTATTCCATACCTGAGTAGAAATTGAAAGCTGCTTCCGGGTGTGGGTCAACTTCTCCCGGTGTAGAAATTTATTCCATACCTGAGTAGAAATTGAAAGATCGGTGCTAATATCGGAATCTTAACCGGAGCCGTAGAAATTTATTCCATACCTGAGTAGAAATTGAAAGTATTTGGGGAAATCCTGACGCTATCAAGATCCCCCGTAGAAATTTATTCCATACCTGAGTAGAAATTGAAAGTCCTGAGTCATACCGCACCCCCTGGACGCTTCCAGTAGAAATTTATTCCATACCTGAGTAGAAATTGAAAGACACCGCACACCTTAAGGGGTCACTACGGGAAGCAATGTAGAAATTTATTCCATACCTGAGTAGAAATTGAAAGCAAGGTCTTTTGCTTCATATCCACTAAGCCATTTAAAAGGTAGAAA
>JBMDYE010000086.1:0-2528 GCA_048595135.1 Planktothrix sp.
TGTGCCTTTATTAAATATTTTAGTGGCGATTAAAGTGGCGTTAGGATCATGGGCGGCGATTTTGTTATTTATTCGGTATCGGGGGTTATTGTGATGGATAGGAAATTGAAAATTGATTAATGCTTTGGAATAGGGCATCTAAAACCCTATTCAATTTCCGTAACCCTCCCTAATTACGTTATCATTCAGGATGATAAGGAAAAATCCATAATAAATAATACCATTAATTAAACTCTTGCTCTTGCTCTCTCTCTATTCGTTTGGGCAATCTGGACTTGAATAGGATTATATAAATCAACTTGAGGATTGGAATGGCTAATGGAAGCAACTAAGGCATAACGTTGCATTTCAATTTCATCTGGTTTTGCCCATTTACGATTACAACTTACAACCAAAATCATAGGTAAATTATTGTATCTTTGAGCCTGTCGAGTCATTTCTACTTGTCCTTTTTGCACTGTTCCCTTTTTTCTGAAATTGGAACCTGGGGACAACTTAACCATAATACTCGATCCTTTATATTGTTTTTCTAAGTTTTTCACTGAAATTTCTGTAAATTGATCAGGTGAAGCAGTTTTGCTTGCATCTACATAAGCATTCACGATGCTTTCACGTTCAATTCCCTTGAAAAGTTTAAACTCCATCGTAATACCTAAATAGGAATCTCCACGAGTTGGACGGGTTGGTGGATCAAATGCCAAGGTGATTGATAGGATACGAGTGCCTTGTATTTCAAAAAATTCAGGGGGTAACTGAGGAATTTCATAAATATGAAACTTGCCTACAGGGATCAAAATATTATCTTCGGATAAAACAACATAATTATTGGCAGAATACATTGCACGTTCCAAGTCGGGTTGTCCATAACCATAGATTGCTAGCTGCTTCTCGATTTGTTGTGTTCTTTGGCTCTGAGACTGGTTATTGCTTAATTGAAATTCGGCTGGAATTTCTTTGGGAAGAAGCGCAGAGTTAACAATAAGTGCTCGGATGAAATTAGAACTAGCATCTGGGTATTTAGTAAAAAGTTGAGCAGCAATATTAGCAACACGAGGAGCAGCAAAGCTTGTACCACTACAGATTTGAAATAAAGAACTGTTGAAATCTTTGGAGAGGGTAACAACAGAAACACCAGCTACATTATCTGGAAGTATTTTGGTTTTAGGTAAACCTAGACCTTCTCGATAATTAAGGTCTAATACCAAATCTCCCCCAAAATCTACAACATCAGGCTTAATCATTCCATCTACGCCAAATCCAGTTCTGGTGAAGGGGGAGGGATACCCTGATAGTTTTGTGATCGCTTGACGACGGACATCCGAAGGTTCTGTCATACTACCGCGACCTAATGATAATGAACCTACGGTTAATGCAATTGCTGAAGTTGCTGGATCTATGATTCTAGCGCTTGTTTTCAGCAGATAATTCGGGTAATCAGTCCTGAGTTGCTCATCTGATTCTGCCTCTTCATAAAAAGCATTTCCTGCTGAAATCACAAAAACAATGTTTTTATGTTGGTATTGATAAGCAATTTCATCTATCTTTGCGGCTAATCTAAACTGCTTCAAGCCATCTCGGTAAATTTGGTTAGCGTTACCGAGTGAGATATTAATGACTTTGCAATTAGGATACTGTTCAACAAAAGCACGAATGGCTTGATCGAGTTGAGTTTCTACAAGAAGGTCTTCATCATATTCATTGTTTTCATTAGTCACACGAGCCGAAAATAACCAAGCTGTCGGATCAAATGAACGTTGTTTAATGCAGTTCTCAAGATTTCCATAGATAGCAATTCCAGCAACATTAGTACCATGTCCATTTACATCGTCAGAGCCACCTTTGATAAATTGCCGTTTTGTATCTGGGAATACTTCAGTTTCACCCAATACTGGAGCAATTAAAGGATGACCGCGCTGTACACCGGAATCAATAACAAGAATGCCACAATGATCATCAGGTGGGGTAACAACTTCGGGGAAATCAGAAATTGGCAGATTATAATCAGCAGTTCTTTCAAATGCAGGTTGAGGAGGGCGATCAATTTCTTTTACAATTTCTTCTAGCAGCAAAAGCTCTAAAACTTCATGAGTAACTTTAATCCGAGCAATACAGAGATATTCACCGATATAGTGATCACTCATTCTCATAGGAGCAATATTGCTAGATAAACCTTCTAGCACTTCAGCAATATCGTCTAAATATTTTTGCATTTCTTTCCGATCACCTGTGTGCCACAGTTCCAAATCTAAAGCAGCAAGTTCACCTGAGCTTACAGGATTTAGCTCCAACAAACGACCAATTCGGTCTTCTCGTTCAAGAGGTACTAACTCATCAACTGCTCCTAAGTATTCATATTTGGGGCCGTCCGTAATTTGACTGTAATTCTCTAACCGCTTTCTGAATTCTTTTAGCTCAATATCCGATGAGAAAACAACAATAGCTTTATTAGGTTCACGCGCTAGAACGTTTAGTCCGGTTTTAGCCAAATCATCGTCTCGTAAAGAGCCTTCTTTAGCAACTTTGATCTT
>JBMDYE010000087.1:0-16507 GCA_048595135.1 Planktothrix sp.
AGCTTGCCATTAAGGTTGCGGGTTTTTGGAGATCGCCTTCTAAAAGGATGCCTCGGTTATTTGCTGCTAAATGGCGGAGGATTTTATAAATCGTTTCCACTTGATCCGATGCTCCCGCTTGTTGCGCTAACGCTTCTAGGGATAACGGTTGACCTTGATCTCGCAATACTTGCATGACTTTGTTTTGTAAGTCAAGGACAATGGCGGCGGCTTTTTTACCCGCTTCTACGCCGGGTTGGTGATAAGCGTTAATATTCACCAAAGAAGCATAGAACCCGACTGCGCGATCATAGAGGGCAATTAAAGCACCAACAATGCGAGGATTGACTTCAGGAACCGTAATGGTAATCGAATCTCGCTGATTTTCATACAATGCTTGTCGGGTTCCTTGCAGAAATCCTGATAAATAATCCCCGGCGGTAACTCCGGGTTCCACTTCTGGGGAAGGGGTAGACCGATCTTTTAAGACTTCAATAAAGGTAGCAAAGAAATTCGGAACGCCTTCTCTTAGCTGTTGGACGTAGGCGTGTTGATCCGTTGAACCTTTATTCCCATAGACCGCAATACCTTGATAAACCGTATTGCCATCAAGGTCTTTTTCTTTGCCCAAAGACTCCATGACTAACTGTTGTAAATAGCGACTAAACAACAGCAAACTATCTTTGTAGGGTAAAACGACCATATCTTTTTCGCCCTTCCCGTTCCCAACATAGTACCAGGACAAGGCTAACAAGGCGGCAGGATTATTTTTAACGTGAGGTTGGCGGGTGGCTTCATCCATTTCCTTTGCCCCCTCCAATATTTCCCGAATTTTAATGCCTTGTAGGGCGGCGGGTAATAATCCAACGGCGGACATTTCCGAAGTTCGTCCCCCCACCCAGTCCGCCATCGGGAAGGTTGCTAACCATCCTTCGGAATGGGCTTGTTGATCGAGTTTACTACCAACTCCGGTAATGGCAACGGCTTGTTGGGGAAAATTGAGATTTTGGGCGGCAAAGGCATTCTGCACCTCGATCATGCCGTTACGGGGTTCTGGAGTGCCACCGGATTTAGAAATTACCAGTACCAGGGTACTGTTGAGGCGATCGCCAATTTTCGCCAAAACCCGATCAATTCCGGCTGGATCAGTATTATCAATAAAATGAATATTTAAGGCGGGCTGTTCAGGAGCTAACGCTTCCGCCACAAATTCAGGGCCTAACGCTGACCCGCCAATACCAATGGATAAAACCTCGGTGAATTTTGAAGTTTGAGGGGGTTGAATGTCGCCGTTATGAATTTTTTGAGCAAATGCTTCAATATTGTCTAAGGTTTCAACAATTTCCTGTTTCAGTTCGGGAGTGGGGGCGAAATCTGGGTTCCGTAACCAATAATGACCGACCATCCGGTCTTCGTCGGGGTTTGCGATCGCTCCTTTTTCCAAAGCGTCCATCGCTTGAAAGGCTTGTTCAAATTTAGGTAAGAGAGACTCGTATAGATGATCATCGAACCGCATTCGACTGATATCGACATAAAGCCCTAAGCCGTCGTGATAGTATAGCCAATCTTGGTAGCGTTGCCAGAGTGCAGTGGCGTCCATAGTTTAATTGTCCGCTATAAGTAATTTCAGGTTAAATCGTAAAAGTTAAAGATATGCAATTTCTAAGGTTTATGCCGCTATCAGGAACACCATCGATCTTGATTTAGCCCTGAAGACCTGACTACGATTTAATTTACCATGAATTGCAACGGCTAACTGGTGACTGGTGAGGTGGTGACTGATGACTGTACACTAGACTGCATCGGTTTGTGATCTGATCTGCAACTATGCCCAAAATTTTAGCGATCGCGAATGGCAAAGGAGGCGTGGGCAAAACCACGACGGCAGTTAACCTGGCGGCGATTTTGGCGAATAACTTTAGCACTCTTTTGGTGGATACTGACCCCCAAGGTTCGGCCTGTTGGTGGGTTGAACAAGACCAAAAAATGGCCATGCCCTTTGAGCATTCTTCTGAAACTGATCCGAGTTTGTTATCTCGATTAAAACAAATTCAAGACTTTGAATTAGTGGTGGTAGATACGCCACCTGCGTTAAATTCTCATGCCTTATTAGCGGTAGTTCAGGTGGCTGATTATTTGGTATTACCCACTCAAGCTGCACCAATGGATTTAGTGGCTTTAATTGAGACGGTGCGATCGGCAATTACCCCTTCAAAAGTTCCCCATCGGGTGTTAATGACCAAAGTTGATCCGCGGAGTTTAGGGGATGCGTTTGAAGCGCAAAAATCGTTACAGGAAGCAGGAATTCCAGTGTTTAAAAATGTAATTCGAGCGTATAAAGCTCATGAACGTTGCCCGTTAGAAGGGGTTCCCATTATTCATGCTAAAAGTCACAATTCTAGGGAAGCAGCTTCGGATTATCGGAGAGTTGCAGCCGAATTATTAAAAAGTTTGTAAGGGTTATTGGGTGATGCAAAAAACGTTGCGGGTTGTGGCTCGTGTTGTAGCTTTACCGGAGCAAGTCGAGGCTTTAAAAGAACTTTTAATCAGTTTAGTTGAACCCACTCGTCAAGAACCAGGTTGTTTATATTATGAACTGTTGCAAAATCAACAAGACCCAACGGATTTTACGTTTGTTGAAGAATGGGAGAATCAAGATTTTTTAAACGCTCATTTAGCCAGTGAACATCTTAAAAATGCGATGAATCAATTACCGGGATTAGTAGCTGGTGATCCTGATATTCGGTGTTATAATTTGATTATATGAAATCTTTAAATTAGTGCTACAGATGCTCCGTAAACCTCACGTAGAGACGTTGCATGCAACGTCTCTACACAATACAGATGTTACGAACCTGTGTATTGGATGCGGTAAATTCTGCCGTTGCTTTCTTCGGTGAAAATTAAACTTCCGTCGGGTAATACTAATAATCCCACTGGACGACCCCAAGTTTCAGGAACAGCCGGATTGACTAAAAATCCCGTTAAAAAATCTTGATAATATCCTTCAGGACGACCTTGATTATTAAAGGGAATAAAGACTAATTTATAGCCTGTGCCTTGGTTGCGATTCCAACTGCCTCGAAACGCAGCAAAGGCTCCATTTCTATAGGGTTCTGGAAAGGTATTTCCATCATAAAATTGTAACCCTAAAGCGGCTGAATGGGCTTGAAATAAGACATCAGGGGTTAGGGTTTTTTGTACTAATTCTGGTTGATTGCTTTTTCCATTGCTGGTGTGACGCGGATCGAGATAATTGGGTTTAAAATAAGAATAGGGCCAACCGTAGAACTCCCCAGAACGAATTCGGGTTAAATAATCAGGAACTAAATCATCTCCTAATCCATCTCGTTCATTAACGGTTGTATAGAGTTCTTTTGTTTGGGGATGGAAGTCTAACCCCACAGGATTTCTTAATCCTGATGCAAAGGTTTGTTGATTAGATCCATCTAAATTCATAACTTGAACCGACGCACGGGGAAGGGGTTCTTCATCCGCGTTACTTTCTGAACCAATGGATACATAAAGTTTTTGTTGGTCAGGAGAAACAACGACATTTCTTGTCCAATGTTGGTTATAGCCACCTCCGGGTAACGTTGCAATTTTTTCTCCAGTTCCCGTAAGTTGTTGTTGATTGGGCGAATAGGAATAACGGCGAACTTCGTTGGTATTTCCCAGGAAAAAATAGTTGTTTGCAAACGCCATTCCAAAGGGAATATTTAAGTTATTATCCGCATTGGCAAAGGTTTTGATCTCATCCGCAGTACCATCCTTATTAGTATCTTTAAGGATGCGAATCCGATTTTGTCGGGTTTCTGTGACTAATACATCTCCTTCGGGAGTTAAGGCTAACCAACGGGGATTTTCTAAATTTTCGGCAAAAATATTAACCGTAAATCCCGCCGGAACATTTAAAACGGGATTATCGGGAATGGGAATCACTTGAGGGGGATTAGAGGCACTATTACTATGATAAGGTTGAGGTAAATTCTCTAAATTAATCCGAATCGGTTGGGGAGATAAGGGTTTTGTAGAAATAGATTTAGGTGGGGTTTGATTGGCTACCGATTGAACGTTCGTTGCTGGAGTTTCTGATAGATTGGTAGGAGGTGTTAGGTTGCGATCGCTCGTGTCTTGACAAGCGACTATTGTTAATAAAGACAAGAAGAAAAAGGAACGTAAATTTAACATAATGATCGGATTCTGAATGAGATCGGTTTGCAGTTGAATGAAGTAGAGACGTAGCATGCTACGTCTCTACAAAACCCGGTTTCTTCTACGGCTTCCTAAAATGAGCGATGTGTCTTGTTAAAGAAACCGGGTTTTTGCTGGCTTGTACCTCATCCGTTCGCACACCGCTATCATTTTTGGTTTAAAATTCAGCAACCGTTCTCAATCCTAAAAGCTGGATTTTAACTGTCGGGATCGATTCCTAATTCTCTCAGTTTAGCTGCTAGTCTTTCAGCCCGTTGATGTTCAGTTTCAGCCCGTTGTCGTTCGGTTTCCGCCTGTTGACGTTCGGTTTCCGCGCGTTGTCGTTCGGCTTCTTCGGGTAGTAAAATTAAATTTCCTTCGGGGTTGTAAAACCTCAACCAGACCGCCGATTTATCTTCAATTATTCCTTCCCAAGTTCCTAACCATAATCCTAACCGTTCACACCACAACCAGCCTCGTTCATTTGGGGTTAATTCCTGATAGCCAAATTGCCAATTTAAACACCAACCGCGTAAAGAATTGGCATCAAAGGGATCAAAGACATAATAGTTAGGCGTTCTAAAAACTTGCTCATAAATTGTTTTTTTATCCCCCAGATCGTTTGAAGCAGTTGAGCGGGACATTAATTCAACAATCACATCAGGATAACGTCCTTCTTCATCCCAAACAACCCATCCTTGGCGATCTTGAGTTCCATCCACATTCAAAACCACAAAAAAATCAGGGCCTCTAAAATCGCGATTTCGGGCTTGTTCACGGTTAAAATAAATGAACATATTGCCCCCGACAAAATAATCGGTTCGATCCGCCATAACCGTTAACATTGAACGGATTAAGGCATTCATAGCAATGCGGTGGCGATTACTTTCCAAGGGTTCTCCGTCATCAAAAACTAAATCACTGGGGGGTTGATGAATTTCCCAGTCATCAACTTCCATCGGGGATTGGGTTTCCAGACTCATAGTATATACCCGTGATCACAACACCAGTTATTCTTTAGTTTAACGCGTTTCTATTGAATTTTAAATGTCTTTTTGAATCTATTAATAAAAAATTGATTTTTTAATAGCTCCGTTCCAAAAATTTAGGCATTTTACGTTAAAATATGGGATGGCGTGAATTTTGCACCCGTGTCTATGTTAGAAAGCATCCAAACCAAACTCTATGAACTCGCCCAACTGTCAAATCATCTTGTTCAAACTCAACTGACTCATTTAACTTGGGTGAGTATGTTGGTTATTTTTGCGGCAGGTTTATTAACAAGTTTAACCCCTTGTATGTTGTCAATGTTGCCGATTACTATTGGTTATATTGGCGGATATGAAGCAGAAAATCGTCTCCAAGCTGCCATTCAATCCACTTGGTTTGCTTTGGGGTTAGCCACAACATTAGCAGGTTTAGGAATTATCGCCTCTTTGGTCGGACAAGTTTATGGTCAAATCGGTTTTGGTTTACCCATTATTGTCAGTGTAATTGCCATTTTAATGGGATTAAATTTATTAGAAGCTTTACCGCTTCAACTTCCGAATTTTGACACAATGGGATGGATACCCAAACAATTACCCCATAGCTTAAAATCCTATTTATTAGGATTAACCTTTGGGTTAGTTGCTTCTCCCTGTAGCACTCCGGTTTTAGCAACTTTATTAGCTTGGGTTTCAACAACAGGAGATATGATTTTAGGCGGGGTTTTATTACTGGCTTATGCAGTGGGCTATGTGACTCCTTTAGTATTAGCAGGAACCTTTACCGCTACCATTAAAAAATTACTGGCTTTCAGAAAATGGTCAACTTGGATTACTCCTGCGAGTGGTGCTTTATTAGTGGGATTTGGTGTCTTTTCACTTTTATTTAGATTTATGCCTGCAATCTAGCTGATAATAGCACTGAAGTGCTACTACAAACATTAATGAATTTATAAATAGATCACAACATGGACGCACAACATAAAGATAATTTTTTGACAAGACTCATTAATTGGGAAACGGCACCTCAGACGTTAATTAGGAAAGAAATTATTCCCATTTTAGCGGATTTGAGATTAGCGATTTTGATGTTACTCGCGATCGCTCTTTTCAGCATTTCAGGAACCGTAATCGAACAAGGTCAATCCGTTGAATTTTATCAATCGAACTATCCAGAACAACCGGCTTTATTTGGCTTTTTAACCTGGAAAGTCATTTTATTTATTGGATTAGATCACGTTTATCGAACTTGGTGGTTTTTATCGCTTTTAGTATTATTTGGTAGCAGTTTAACCGCTTGTACCTTTACCCGACAATTACCCACCTTAAAAGCTTCCCGTCGTTGGAGTTATTACGATAAACCGAAACAATTTCAAAATTTAGCGTTAAGTGCAGAATCCCCTACAGGTTCCCTAAATTCCTTAGAAGCGTTATTAAAAAAAAGGAACTTTTTAGTTTTCCAAGAAGGCGATAAACTGTACGCAAGGCGAGGAATTATCGGTCGGATTGGGCCGATTATTGTCCATGCGAGTATGTTGATTATTTTGGCGGGATCAATTGTGGGAACTATGACGGGATTTATGGCGCAGGAAATGATTCCCAGTGGCAATATTTTTCAAGTTAAAAATATTATTGATGCGGGGCCCTTTGCCACGTCTCAAGTTCCGAAAGATTGGGGGGTGAAAGTTAATCGATTTTGGATTGATTATGATCCTGATGGCAGAATTGATCAATTTTATTCTGATTTATCGGTTTTGAATCAAAATGGGGAAGAAGTGGATCGAAAAACCATCCATGTGAATGAACCCTTACGACATCAAGGAGTAACGTTTTATCAAGCGGATTGGGGAATTTCTGCGTTGCGAGTTCGGGTGAATAAAAGTCCTGTATTTCGTTTACCAATGGCACAATTAGATACGGGAGGACAAGGACGAATTTGGGGGACTTGGATTCCGATTAAACCCGATTTGAGTGCGGGGGTTTCGGTGTTAGCAAAAGATTTACAAGGAACAGTTTTAGTTTATGATGGTTCAGGTCAATTAGTGTCAACCGTGCGAGAAGGAATGTCTACAGAAGTGGATGGGGTGACATTATTTGTGGATGAAGTGGTGGGAAGTACAGGATTACAAATTAAAGCTGATCCGGGGATTCCGATTGTTTATTTAGGGTTTGGGTTGTTAATGATTAGTGTGATGATGAGTTATGTTTCTCATTCTCAAATTTGGGCGTTAAAAGATGGCGATCGCTTATATATTGGGGGAAAAACAAACCGAGCTAAAGTTACGTTTGAACGGGAAATTGTCGCTATTTTGGATGACTTAAATGATCAGAATGAAAACAATCTTATTTCATTAGCCGATATATCAGAAAATCCCTAAAGTTAACAATAGAAACCGGGTTTCTTGGAGAAACCCGGTTTCTGGGTAGGGGAAATAGCTAAAAAAACTATTTCAGATTTTTTCGCTGAGGATAAATTTTAATGGGATAATCACCCCATCAGTTTAGACCTTTAATAATTGCCGCGTGACTTAGGCGGTTCTCCTAACATTACCACAGAACAAGTTAAGCGATCTAATAATTGATTGGTCATATTACTAACGGCTAATCCAGCGCTGGTGCGATAGCGACTCGCTCGTAATACAACTAAATCTGTTGATTGAGACGCAACTAAAATATCCCTAACTGTATCACTTCCTCGTTTGACTGCGATCTCAATTTTAGCCGCATTTAATGAGCGCTCTTTTTCAACTAATTGTGATAGTTGGGATTGAATCCAAGCCATGCCTTTTTCAGAAGTAGAGCGATCGCAAAAATGCAATAATGTAATCGATAAACCTGCATTTCCTAACGCTTCTGCAAATTCTAATAAATGAGCCGTTTCACCACCTAATTTTTCGACGGGAACTAAGACCCGTTGAATTTGTCCGGGTTCGGTGAGTAGCCGACAAACGGCGACGGGACAATGAGCATCCCATAATACCGTATCAATCACATTCCCAAATAAACGGGCTTGAAAGCCGCCTCGTCGTCCCCATCCCATTACAATTAAATTCGCTTTTTGTTCTCTGGCGGCTCTCACAATTCCTTGAGCAACGCTATCATCAATTCTAGACAAAGGTTGACAATTAGCCCCTAATTCCTCCCCTAACTCTTTCGCTTTTTCTAAGAGTTGTTCACTCCCAGTTAAGGCAGTTTCTAACTGGGGAGTATCCATATTACTGGCATGGGGAGAAATAATAGAGAGGGGGATAATTCTGCCAGAATGACCTTTGGCAAATAAAGAAGCCATTTCGATTAAATGGCGTTCAGTTTTGGGGTTATAAACGGGAACCACTACCGTAAATAGTTGATTGAATTCAGGAGTATTCCAACTGGTTTTAGGTAATAATTCATCATCAATTTTTTCCCCAGAAGTTGGCAGACCAACTGCGACTCGACTGGTAATAATCGGCCCTAAACTTGCCGTCACTAACATTAAAACAATGACGCTATTTAATACGTCTTCACCGATTAATTCGGCTCGATAAGCCACTAAAGCTGCGGCTAATGTCGCTCCCACTTGGGGAATAGACAATGACCACATCGTTAACATTTCTTGGTTGGTATACCGATAAATCAGTTTGCTGAAAAATGCTGCTAAAAATTTACTTCCTAATAAAGCAATAACAATTGAAGCTGGTAAGGCAATTGACAATAAACTTTTTAAAAAGCCTTGAACATCAATTAATAATCCTAAATCAACAAAAAAGATAGGAATAAATAAAACACTTCCGACAAATACAACCTTTTCTTTAACGGGGCCTTCTCCTACCACTTCGTTAACGGCTAATCCTGCTAAAAAGGCTCCAATAATTTTTTCAACGCCAATCAGTTGCGCTCCAATAGATGCTAGAAAAACCACTAATAATACAAATAAAAATTGATTTCCTTCTTCTGAACCCGTTCGTTTAAAAAATTCCCGTCCTAACCAATCAAACCCAAATAAAACAACAGCCGTGTAAATAGCTAACGATAAAATTAAAGCAATAAAATTAGCAATTGAAAATTCTCCAGCATGAATCGCAATACAAACGGCTAAAACTAATAAAGAACCAATATCTGTAAAAATTGTTGCACCGATCGTAACGATAACAGCTTCATTATTAACAACACCTAAACGACTAATAATCGGGTAAGCGAGAAGGGTATGGGATGCCAATAATGAGCCCACTAAAACTGAAGCATTCCAACCCATTCCAAATACACGACCTACAAGAATTCCTGCCACCAAGGGGATCGCAAAGGTTAAAAATCCAAACCCCATTGAACGGTGTTTCTTGCGTTTAAATTGGTGAATATCAACTTCTAAACCTGCAACAAACATCAGATAAAGTAATCCAATATCTGAGAGGAGTTTCATCACAGGCATTTCGTTGTCTAGTAATTTTAATCCAAACGGCCCTAAGATTACTCCGGCGACTAATAATCCAATTAATCCGGGTAGTTTCAGTTTTTCAAATAGTATAGGTACGCTTAAAATGACGAGAAGCAATACCGCAAACGGTACTATTGGTTCTGATAAAACTTCTGTAATATTGGTTGCTACAGCCAGATCGAGCATAAAAATCAATCAATAAATAGGCTGTTTTGACTTTAAAGGATCAGCTAACTTACCGCCTATACTCCTCTGGAGATATTTTTCAGTAATCAGTAGTAGGGGCGAAGCATTCGGGTAGTAATCTAGGAGAAAAACCGATAAATTGTCTTCCGAATGCTTCGCCCGTACAGTAATCAATAATTAACAAGATCTCACTTTTAATTATTTAATGATGGTTGATGATTAGGGGCTGTTTAAACATCTTACTGTAGCCGCATTCTGACTAGGAACTTGGGTAGCAATTTTTAAGCCAGTTGGCTGCATCTTGTCCTGATTTTAAGGCACTTTCAATATTATTTCCGCCACACCAATCTCCGATACCAATTAAGGGTAAAGGAGTGGTTGTTGCTAAATAAGAAATCGATAACGGTTTGCGACAAAACGCATATCGCCAACGATGAATTTGTATCCATTCGGGATTTTTAAAGTTAGGAATTAAGGTGTTATTTGTTGCTTCAATTAATTCTCTCCCCATCATGCTTAAATCCGTTGTATCTAAATACTGTTCTGCAAATTTTGCACTACTTTGAATTACAAAAATAGGTTGCGTTGAATTAATCCGTTTACTGCTATCTAACCCCACCCAAGCTAATTGTTCATGATTAATAAAATTAACAGCTTTCCAGTCGGGGAGAAGTTGAGTATTAGAAGGATAACCCGCCATAACTGTAATACAAGGATTATATTCAACAGAACGTATTGCCTCTAAAAATTCAGTCTCAATAGGTGGTTTTGCTGTTTCTAATAACATCACAGCTTGAGGGGCTGGAATGGCAATCATAACCATTTTTGCGGTTAACGGTTGGGGTTTTTCTGTTACGGTTTGATCAGTTATTTCAAAATTTAGTTTCCAGGTATTTTCTTGAGTTAAACTAATAGAATCAACCCGTAGACTAAACTCAATTTTTAAATCTTGAGCTAAATATTTGGCAACACTACTCATCCCCGATCGCATAATATAATAAGGATGAGAATTAGCAGCCTGTTGCAGATGATTATTTCGGAATTCATAAGCGTTATCTGTCCAGATCGTCAGTTGAGTTTCTGGATTTTCACTATGTTCTAATTGCTGAATTAATT
This sequence comes from Planktothrix sp., assembly GCA_048595135.1. Classification (GTDB taxonomy): domain Bacteria; phylum Cyanobacteriota; class Cyanobacteriia; order Cyanobacteriales; family Microcoleaceae; genus JBMDYE01. The sequence goes on from JBMDYE010000087.1 coordinate 10,876, forward strand.
GCTTTAAATAGTCTCCCGTTGGTTCCAAATAACGCACCCCATGATCAACACGGGTAGACTGGACTCGACGGGTCGCCATCCGTCCACCAACGCCTCTGGATTTATCAACAACAACAACGTTATAACCTGCTGTTTGTAACTGTTTTGCACAGGTTAATCCGGCTATTCCCGCACCAATTACGGCGATATCAACAGTTGGTTTAGTCATGAATGATAATTAACGTTTTTCTTGAGCTAAAATCTTTTTAACCTTCTGCCACATCGCTTCAAATTCTTCTAAACTATATTCTGATAAGGGGCGATCGCACATTTCCTCAACTTTCGCTAACCGTCGAATAAAGCGATGATTCGTTTCTTGTAAGGCAGCATCAGGATCTAGATTATACCATCTCGCTAAATTAATCACGACAAATAAAATATCTCCTAATTCGGATGCTTGATGTTCTGCATCGGAATGTTGCAATGCTTCTTTAAATTCTGCCACTTCTTCATCAAATTTTTCCCAAACTCCGTCAACACTCTCCCATTCAAACCCTATTGCAGCCGCTTTTTTAGAAATTTTCATTCCGGCTAATAACGGAGGTAACTGTCGCGCATAACGGCTTAATTTTGAGCTAAAAGTTTGAGTTTCTGGGGTTTCTCCTCGTTCTGTTGCTTTAATTTCTTCCCAATTTTCTCGCACTTCTTCAATACTATTAACCTCGACTTCTCCGAACACATGGGGATGGCGACGAATCAGTTTTTCAGTAATATTATTAGCGACATCAGCTAAGGAAAATTGATGAGTTTCACTAGCAATTTGAGCTTGTAAAACGACTTGTAATAATAAATCGCCTAATTCATCAGCAATAGCCTTTTGATCACCACTTTTAATAGCATCAACGGTTTCATAGGCTTCTTCTATAATATAGGGAATTAAGCTTTCTTGGGTTTGTTCTAAATCCCAAGGACAACCGCCATCAGGCGATCGCAATTTCGCTACTACGTCAATTAATTTCTGAATTGCCACTAAGTTAGAATTCATTTCAAAATTTTCAAGATTGGGTGTTGATTCAGTCATAAGATTAACGTTAAAAATTTTTATAGAGCATGAGCGTTGCTGTACGCCTTTTAATTTTATAGCATATTAATTGATAGGGTTCGATTAAGGGTAAAGGTTTAGTTATTGGATTTAGGGATTAAGAGCGGGAGAACCCCGCCCCGACATAGGGGAATCTAAGATTAGATTTATTTTTTCTTGCGGCGCCGGGAGGAAGATTTTTTTGAACCTCCATTAGTCTGAGTTTGGCGTTTCGGTTTAATGGGGGGAAGATCAACAGAATGGGACTGGGTTGAAATGGAAGATTTGCGTTTTTTAGAGGGGGGAGGTTCTAGGGTTGCTTCTTCAATTTCTCCACTTTTCAGCCATTTTCTAAACTCTTTATAAAAGGAACCACACCAATCACTAAATGAGTGACTCATTGCCCCCATTTCTAATCCGAGAAAAATGGCAATATACTCTCTGGGGTAATTCGCAAGCGATCGCAAAACATAATTAAAAATATCCGCACTTTTCCAGGTCGGTTGTCCTGCTAGTTGTGCGACCATTAACCCTAATACTAATAATAAAAATAGCCAACTTCCTAAATAAAGAATGCGTAAAGCTGTGCCAATAAACGGCCCATGCGACAAAAAAGAACGATGGCGCAAACTTTTTTGATAGGGAAGCCACAGATAGCGCAATATTCCCCACCGTTGAAGCTGGCGGGACTCAATATCTAAATCTGGCCCAAACATGAACCCACTAAACAGGAAACACCCCGTTACCAGAAGGGTTAGGGGACTGCTGCGCGTTTGGCTAAATGTCAAACCCGCTATAAACGGTGAACTCCAGATAGTGATGCGATCGTGGGTTTGGCCAGAAGGCATTGGCGATACAAAGTGAGGGGGTGAAGTATTTTTATTTTAAAACAGGGTTGCAATTCTACAAGTTTATGTTATTATAGATAATAGTGTGAATCAATCGGGCGATTAGCTCAGTGGTAGTAGCGCTTGCCTTACAAGCAAGATGTCGTAGGTTCAAATCCTACATCGCCCATACAGATAGGAGAGCTAAAAAGCCTTTACACCATAGATGGTGTAGGGCTTTTACCATTTGGAACCATCTAAGCGGTATTGGTTCCAAAATGGTTCCAAAAGAACCCCCTAAAGTGTACAGAAAGTGGATAAAGGTTTTGTCCGCTTTTTACGCACTTTGGTTAAAGCTGTATGGTATCTGTAGTTTAAGGTGTTTTGGACTATACCACAGAATGGGCATCCTGTAGCGATCGCTCATCCTAAAATTTTCCATAACTAATTTCAGCCAACCAATTTTGCAACACCTCAGCTAAATTGTTTTGTATGGGAAACCCCCTTAACGGCGGTTCAATATTTTGATCGGTCACAAAAGCAATGTGAAACTTACCCAGCAGTTGGCAACAAACATTAATTAATTGGGGGTAGGGTTCGATATTGTAGATCACTAAGGCTAAACTAGGTGTATTGAGTTGGGTTTTGAATTCTGGCAATAAACGTTTTAGTTGCGGTGGATTGTTAACGATTGGGATCTTTTCATCGGGAAAAATAGTTTCATAAAGTTGGTTACAGAGTTCCTGTGCGATCGCGCTTTCATCCGTTAAATTTTCTAAACTATATTTACCATTAATGAGAATCGGATAAGCTTGATCAGTTGCTTGTAGTTCATTGATGAGTTTACCCAGATCATTATATTGAGTTTCCAGTTGTTTTATAGTTTCTTCGTTGGGTTCATGCCATGCTTGATAAAATTCGGGGTAACTCATGTGTTGAGCACAGTGCCATAAGAGGTTATCAATCTCATCAGATCGTTTTCTATCCTTTAGAATAACTTGATTTGACAAGTATTCTTGATAACTAAAAATAACTTGTTTTCCATTCTCACGGGTTATCATTCTCTGTAAATAAAAACAAATATTGTTTATTCTTTTTGTATGGTTTTCTTTAAAAGCAAATTCTAATAACTTATTAAATAGTAAGTTTTTTGCTTCTTTTATTTGAGATAAATCATAAGCCAAGCTTAATATTTGTTCTTCACTTAAATCATTAAATTGTATATTTTCTATTGTTGAACTAACCAAAAAATGATTAGACTTGAGCCGTGATAAATTATAAATTAATTTAACTCTAACTTTAAGATTAGAATTATCAGTTGATTCTATCTTATTTTCCAGCGCTCTAATTGCATCATCTTCTTTTATTTCTAATTTAACTAAAATGTTACTAGCTAAAGTACACAGTCTCTCATCTGTACTGTTTAACATTTCTACTAATGTCTGAGAAGCTTTCTGATTCTCTTGATCAATCTGTTTTAATTCCTCGGCTACTGTAATAAGAGTATAATCATTAAATTGAGATTTACTCTCCAGCATTTTCTCAAAACGAGCTATAATCATAGGATGATTACCCATTTTAGTTAAACTTCTAATAATTTCTTGAATAACTGTTTGATTAGGGCAATTATCAACTAATTTTTCAATTAATTCAAATAATTCATTAATAATTATCTTTTTGATATCAAAATCATTAGCATTGTGATTATTGGGCTTGATTTTAGCAAGTTTTTCTAAAATATCTAAAGCTATTTTTCTATTTTCTTCAAAGTTCTCAGTTGAAAAAAACTTCTTTATTAAATTATTTTTTTCATTTCTTAAATTAATTTCTTCTTGAGTAGGTTTGATAATTTTAACAAGCTCAGGAACTAAAATAGAATGGTTAGGCTGAAGCTTTTCTAAACTCTGAAGACTATTAATTTTAAAATTAAAATCATCATTTTTATTAAAAATATCAACTAATACATTTACAATATGAGCATCCGATTCACAACGGATCTCACTGATAGCTTTTAAGGCTTCATTGTTGCAATGTTTGGATAAGTCTATTAAAGTCCTAATGGCCTTAGAATTATTGTAATCAATTATCCCTAAAGTTCTTGCCGCTTGAATTAGAGTATCTTGGTACTCACAATATTGAACTTCATCTTCTTCTATTAGATGAGCTTTTTCATCCTTAATTAATTTTTCTAACTCATCTATAAAGTTACGAATTTCTTTAATAGCTGCATTATTACCATTTCCAACTAAAGCAATTAGTTTTAATAATTCATAACATATATCTTGATTATTAGATTGTTTGTTTTTTCTAAGTGATTTAATTAATTCATTAATGATATAAGGTTGATTAGCAAAACAAATTTTTTGTATCGTAGAAAATATTTTTCTGATTAATAGATAGGATGAAGTTTGTTCGCTAATCTCCAATAGCTTTAAAATAGCAAGCTTATTATTTGTTTGTAATAAAATAGATCTAGAAAATTCTTTGATAGGCTCTAGTATCTTTGTTCTATCACTCCTAAATGCCCAACTAGCAATTTGATCAATAATTTTCTGACTGTTAGAATAATTATGAAATTCAGCTATCCCATTAGCAGCTAAAAAATATGCTTTATACCAATAAAACCCATTACACCTATCATCAAACTCAACTAATGCTTGCATAAACTTTTCCTTGTCCTTTTCCTCATCAATGTCATTACGTCCTAACCAAAACAATATCACTTCTTTCCATTGAGATTCAAAAATACGATATACTCCTAATTTAGGATCATGAGGAACATGATTTAAAAACTCTTTACTCCAATCATCAACAGCTAATGCTGCAAAATATTCTTGAAATGTAGGATGATAGAAAGCATAAACGGCTTCATCTGTCTTTTCTTCTCGATCAACTAAAGTTAACCAACCCAGATCCCAAGCTAGTTTAAATAGCTTATCGTCCATTTCGGTTTTAATTAAACTTAACGGTAAACGATAGCGATAATTACTATCTAATCCTGCGATCACTAATTTTCCTAATGCTTGATGTAGTTCGTTTTGTAATTGAGGTTGAGTTCCCCAATCTACTCCTGCGATCGCTGGTTTCCATTCATAGAAATAACGAACAAATTGCTCATAGAGTCCGGCTTTAGTTTCTGGTAACTCAGCATTTTTATCTTTATAAAAGATTTGGCCTAATAAGGCTAACCGTAGCGGGTTAGTAACTAACTGACGAATGCGATCGCGTTGAGGTTCTTTGAGTTTTGCTTGTAACTCTTTTCCTCTAGGTTCATCTTTTGCTTGTTTAAACCAATCTTGAATAAACTCATCAATCTGTTCTGGTTTAAAATCCTGAGTTTTATAGGTTTTAAATCCAGTCAAAGGATTATTAATGTAAGTATCCCAAACATTAGTTCGACAGGTTAACACAACCCGAATATTTACAAAATTAGTAAGCTCTGTTTGAAGTTCTTGTAAAGAAAGCTTTCCTTCATCTGCACCATCTAATAATAACCAAACTCCGCGTTGATTTAATCGCTGTTCAAAGGTTTTTTCTAAAGCTTCTGGATCAAGTTCAGGGTAAGAAAGAGCGATCGCTTGAGGTAGCCATTCTTTCAATATATAAGTTCTCAGAGGTCTACCTTGTAAATTCGCTAAGGAAATACAAATTAATAAATTTTGGGTCTTATCTTTAATATAAGTCGCAATTCGATCTAATAACGTTGTTTTTCCGGCTCCAGGTTCCCCAATGATGGCAATATGTT
>JBMDYE010000088.1:0-20592 GCA_048595135.1 Planktothrix sp.
TGTTTTAATTGGGCGATCGCTTCTAATTGAAATCGATGTCCTTTAATGGGGGCTAACCGGGCGGTTGTTAAGCACATTATCCCGTCTTCAGGAATATTAATTTCTTGACGTAACCGTTGACGAGTGGCTAAATTGGGAGGCGCGAAATATCGTTCAGAACGTCCATAATAAACGACATTTCCTTTCGTTTCTGGTAAGCCAAATTGTTCTTGTAAAATCTTCAAATGTTCATGAGCCGCCGTATTAAACGTTCTGGCTAATCCATATTGATATAATACTCCATTTGCATAGGAAACATTATCTCCCATTGTAAAATCAATATGTTCGGGCATGGCTAAACCCAGAGCAATCATATAGGGAATATTCCGTTGAATCGCGACTTGTTTAGCGGCAAAATGGGAGTAGGGCCAGCCATCACTAAAAATAATAAAATCGGGTTTGATTTCATTATAAAGATCTTCAGCATCTTGAGTATTTCTGAGAATGCGAGGTAAATCTTGGCTGGTACTATAATCTAACCAATATTGGTTAATTCCTAATGCTTTTTCTTCCTCAACTAAAGGGTTATCATGTTGGGGTCTAACGGCTGTGACTTGATAGCCTAATTTTGCTAATTCACAGAGAATTAAATGGTCATATTGTGCTAATCCTCCAATCCCTGGATCATCGGTATTCATTAACATAATATGGGCTTTGGGTTGAGAGGATACTAAGGACATTTGTTGCGGTTGAGATTTGGGTTTAGGATTCATTGCTTTAGAAATTACGGTTTGCCATTCTGGAGATTTTGTTAACTCATAAGCATCAAACGGTTCGCCATATTCTGATGAAATATTTTTAAACCCTTCGATCCAATGAATGAAGGTTTCGGTTAGGGGAAAGGGAGTATATTCTAAGGATTTTTCTAAACAGTTTATCATTAAACTTGGATAGCGATCGCGATACATTCGCCACCCTAACCAAACCCATCGTTCATAACGTTCTTTTTGTCGTAAACGTCGAATATTTTCAGGAATATCAGGACGATCAAAAAATAAATCCATAACGATTTCAGTATTTCGGATCACTTTTTCTCCGCCGGACATTAAATTACTATCGTGTTGACGATAACCCGCATGAATTTCTTTTAACCAAACGGTTTTACATCCCATTAACGAGAGACGTAAGGCAAAATCTAAGTCTTCGGTTGGGGGATAACGATGATCAAATCCTCCAACTTTTTCCCACCATTCTCGGCGTAAAATCATCGTACTTGGACGCACACATTTATGTAAAACCCAGGTTTCTAAATTTAATTCCGGTGCGTTGATCCATGGGGTCACAACGCTGACCCTAATTCCTTTTTGATTAACAATACACCAGCCACTTTGAACTAAATCAACGGAGGAATCTTGATCAAAAATAGCAACTTGTTCTGCTAATTTTTGTGGAAAAAAGAAGTCATCTCCATCTAAAAAGGCTAACAATTCTCCTTGAGCCATTTGACATCCATGATTTCTTGCTTTTGCCGCTCCTTGATTTTCTTGATAAATATATTGAATGACAACAGAATAGGGGATTAACACTTGATGGGTGTTATCAGTAGAACCGTCATCAATCACAATCACTTCATAATCGGTATAAGTTTGTTCTAAAACGCTTCTTATACATTGTTCAATATATTGTTCACAATTATAGGCGGGAATAATGACACTGACTCTTGGTATTTTATTGGGACGAATTTCCTCTACTAATTGTTTCCATGCTGGTAAATTTTTGAAGGTTTCGACATTCAGTTCATAACCGTAGGATTGACAATATCCCCGAAACCGATGCACCCAATCTGCAAGGGTAATGGCAACAGTATAGGGGGTATAAGATAAAGATTCTTTAAGAAATTCAGCCATTTCTAAATAATGCCCGGTATGATATAAATGCCAAGCCATCCAAGTCAGAGATTCATATCGAGCAGGTGCTTCTAATTGACGAACTTGATCGGGTAAATTTAATTGATTAAAAAAGTGATCCTGAAGGGCTGTCATTAGGTTGGCGCGTTCTCTGGCTTTTTGGTTAGAAACCGTTTGTTGATGTTGACGATAATTAACGGTAATTTCTTTAAGCCAAATGGCAGTATACCCCCGCAATGCTAAACGCCAAATAAAGTCAACATCATCAACGCCATTAAACCGAGAATCAAATCCTTTAACTTGTTGCCAAACTTCTCGTCGAAACATTAATGAACTGGGTAAGATGGGGGTTCTAACAATCCAAGTTTCTAAGTTTAAATCGGGTAAATGATGCCAAGGTTCAATATGAGAAATAATGTTGCCATTGTCATCAATTAAACGCCAGCCACTGTTAACAATTGCGACATCAGGGTTTGCATCAAAACAAGCCACTTGATGGGCTAATTTTTCGGGTAACAACACATCATCTTGATCCAGTAAAGCAATTAATTCTCCTCTGGCTTCTTCAATTCCCCGATTTCGAGCGGCTGCAACGCCCTGATTCGCTTGAATAATAGAACGAATTTGGCTATGATATTGTTGTAAAATTTGAGGGGTATTATCGGTTGAGCCATCATCAACCACAATAATCTCGTAGTCGGAGTAAGTTTGGTTTAAAACACTTTGAATGGCTTCCTGAATGTAGCGATCGCCATTATAAGCAGGAATAATAACACTAACTTTAGGAGTTAAACTTGTCATAAGTTTCAATAAATTACTCAGCAGTCTGTTAAAAGTAGTCGAATTGACATCTATGAATATTTTATAATAATAGGAGAGTTTGTATGGCTCGAAAACTAATTAAGAACTCTAAGGGCCAGAATTTATCAGGAAACTATGGTAATTTGGGTCAATCGCCTAAATCTGCGATGTTACCTGGTTTAACAGGAAAAAATATGCGAACGTTGAAAAAACCTGTTAAATGGACACCGATAAAACTCATTTTATTCTTAATCTTTGTATTTGCTCCCTACAGTGCTTTATTAGTTGTTGCTAGCGGAATTTCTAAAGTTCTTTTAATCTATTTATTGGCAATCCCAACATTAGCTGGTTTAGGGATTTATTTGTTGTATCAATCAACAAAAAATTAAATCTGATTAGTATTTTGAGTAAGGATTTTTAATTTGAACGTTTCACCAGAACAACCCATTTCTGCCTCTTGCTTATATGAAAAAGCTGAAGCTTACCGAACCCAAAACCAGTGGGAAGAAGCGATCGCACTTTATCAAAAAACTATCGAACTTGATCCGAATTTTTCTTGGGCTTATCATCAATTAGGAGACCTTTTTTCTCATCAAGAAAAATGGCAAGAAGCGATTGTGGCTTATAATCAAGCGATCGCCTGTAATCCTAACTTTTCTTGGTCTTATAATAACTTGGGTAATGTGTTTAGCCAACTCGGACAATGGGAAGAGGCAATTTTAGCTTACCAAACCGCCATTGAATTAAACCCTGATTTTTGTTGGTCATATTATCGATTAGGAAATGCGCTGAGTCAGCAACAGCGATGGGAGGAAGCTATTTTTGCTTATTTTCAAACCTTTAAACAGCAGCCAGATCTTCAAGATATTCCTCAACGTATTGGGGAAACTTTGCAACGACAATATTCAAAAGGTTTAGATAATTTAATTCAAATTTATTGTTCTGCAATTCAAGATGAAACGTCTTCTCAATCAAGAGATTGGCATTCATTTCAACCCCAAGATTTTGAATTAATTGTTCAGATTGCCCAACGCTTAATGGCACAAAATGATTTGTGGGGGGCGATCATATTTTATAATATTGCTTTCAAAATTAAGCCTAATGATATCCAAATTAAAGAACAGTTAGAAACAGCGTTATATCGACAAAATCAAAACAATCAAATAATTCAGCAATGTCGCCAAGTGGTTGAACTCAGCCCCGATTCAGAGCAAGCTTACTATGATTTAGGGATGGCGTTATCTCAACAGTACCAATGGGATGAAGCCGTTCATGCTTTCCTCAACTTTATTAAAATTAATCCAAATAATTTTCTCTGGAATCATCAAAATATTGTTGATATTTTAAATAAAAAAAATGGTTTAGATCAAGCGATTCAACTTTATCATCAAGCCTTACTAGAAGATCCAAAGAGTTGTTTAATTTATCTGAATTTATCCTTATTAATGGCTCAAAAAGGCGATTTAAAAGCAGCGATTCAATATAATCATTTAGCGGGTCAAAACCTGATTCCTCAATTTCGTCCCAACTGGGTTAAATTAAGCGAACCTCTAGAACCCGTTAACCAGCTTGATTTTATGATTATTGGGACTCAAAAAGGAGGTACAACCTCTCTCCATTTGTACCTGACTGAACATCCTCAAATCATTTCTTCTATGATTAAAGAAATTCCATTTTGGACAGAACATTTTCACAGAGGTTTAGATTGGTATTTTTCTCATTTTCCACCCATTCCTAAAGGATATTCTTGTTTAGTTGGGGAAGCAACACCGATTAATTTTAACTGTCCTGAAATTGCAAAAACCATATTTCAGTTTTTTCCTAACGTTAAATTAATTTTATTATTAAGAAATCCCATAGATCGGGCTGTTTCTCATTATCACCATTGGTTGAGTTTAAAATGGGAGTGGCGTTCCTTTGAAGACGCAATTCAGTCTGAACTAGAAACCCTGATTTGTTCTCAGGAAGGATATTTAGGGAGAGGGTTATATATTAACTTTTTAGAACAATGGATGCAGGTTTTTCCTAGAGAACAGTTTTTAATTTTAAGCAGTGAAGAATTTTATGCGAATCCTGATCAAAAGACTGGCGAAGTTCTTCAATTTTTGGGTTTACCAGAATATCATTTATCCCAATATAAAAAATATAATACTCGACCTTATCCAGCAATTTCACAGGAAACCCGCTCTCTTTTACAAACCTATTATCAACCTTATAACCAACAGTTAGAAGATTTATTAGGAATGAAGTTTAACTGGGATTAAAACTAAAATTACAGTTTTCATTCACAAAAATTCAGTCCCTTTCACCCAACAGGGTTTTTAAGGCTTGATCCTCCAGGTGGAAAGGTACTAATATTATAATTTGTTTAATAGTGGTATAATGTTTTCCTAAAATTCAACCTAAATTGATCATTAAATTAGCTCAATTATGACACAACCAGAAGGGATGCAGCAGGTCGAAGCTTATATCAAAATGGGCAGGTTAGATGAAGCTATTCAAATCTGTAGAATTGCTGTTCAAAAGCAACCCAATCAAGCTTATGCTTATAAATTATTAGGGATAGTAATGCAGCTTAAAGGAGAATTTAAAGAGGCTGAAATCTATTATCAAAAAGCTTTAAATATACAACCCAATCAAGCAGAAATATATGGAAATTTAGGAAATTTATATATTAAATTACAGCAGTGGGACAATGCGATCGCAGCTTATCAAAAAGCCATCAAAATTAATCCTAACAATGCTCTCTTTTACCAAGCTCTAGCCCAGATTTTTACTCAAATTAATCAAACTGAAGCCGCAACGGACTGTTGGTATCAAGTCATTATTAGAAAACCGGATAGAATTAAACCGGAAGAACAGTTTCAACTCGGAAATACCTTACTTAATCAAGGGAAGATTGATCAAGCGATTATTTGTTATCGTTATGCTATCCAATTTAATCCTAACTTTTATCATCCTTATTGTCAATTAGGGCTGGCTTTAAGTAAAAAAGAAAAATTTTTAGAGGCGATTTCAGCTTATCAAAAAGCGATTGAATTAAATCCGAATTTTAGTTGGTCTTATCAGGGACTAGGAGAAAATCTTAGTAAATTAGAACGATGGGAAGAGGCGATTTTAGCTTATCAAAAAGCGGTTGAATTAAACCCAAACTTTAGTTGGTCTTATCAAGGATTAGCGGAAAATCTTAGTAAATTAGAACGATGGGAAGAAGCGATTTTAGCTTATGAAAAAGCCATTAAATTGAACCCGAACTTCAGTTGGTCTTATTATGGTTTAGGGGAAGCTTATCGACAATTTCAACAGTGGGAAAAAGCGGCGGCGACTTATCGCTATTTTCTAACCTTTCATCCAAATACAATAGAAGCTTATTTTAACTTAGGACTTGTTTTAAAAGCGTTAAACCAGTGGGAAGAAGCCCACATTGCTTTTAATCAGTGTTTGAAATTAAATCCGAATTATCCTGAATTAGGTTTAAACTTAGTCGAAGTGTTTTCTAATTTAGGAAACTGGGAAGCGGCGATTAACACTTATCGAAATTGTTTGGATGGTAATTTTGAGCTAGAAATTCTTTATCAGAAATTAGGAGAGTTTTTACAGCAGCAAGGGAATATTAAGCAGGCGATCGCGTGTTATCAAGACTATCTTAACATTCATCCTCATGGGAGTTTTTATCTCATCATCGCTGATTTGTTAATCCATCAACAGCAATGGGAAGATGCAATTCCTTATTTGTTAGAGGAGTTAAAACGACATCCAGATGATTTTGATAATTATCTTAAACTAGGTTTAGTATTAGAAAAAATAGGGCGAAAGTTAGACGGAGATGGATGTCGATATTTACAAGTTATTCCCCATGATATCCTTAAAAAATATATCGGGTTCTCAGAACATTTAATAACTTCTATTTCAGAACAATCGAATCTTCAAAAAATTCCCCTTTACCCAGAAAGTTTAGTTAATTTTGTTCCTCCCAATGGAATGTTAGGAGAACCGGATCTTCAGTTATTTCCCAATGGGATGCTATCTTCAGAAGCGTTTGTAACTGTGATCCCAAATGGACGAGCTTGGGGAGATCGGTTAACCTCTGCGGTGATCACTTCAGAACATCAACTGATTAAGGAGTTATCCACAGGTTGTGCGGAGTTAATTGTTAGTCATGATCAATTACCAACTCCTTTAGAACTATCAGGAAATGTTGCTTTTTTATCCGCGCAATTCGGATTAATTTATTACCATTGGATGTTTGATCTAATTGCTCGTTTACATCTATTAGAAAAAGCAGGCTTTGATTTCGATAAAATTGATTATTTTATTGTTAATAACTACCAATATCGATATGAAAAAGAGACGCTTAAGCTTTTAAATATCCCTGAGCATAAAATTATTGATAATGGTGTTTATCCCTATATCAAAGCACCTGTTTTATTGGTTCCATCTCCGATTAAGTGGAATCACTTAAAAGCATCCAAATGGGGAGTTGATTTTATTAGAAGTAAATTTTTATCGGCTGCTATTCCATCTCCAGATTATCCTCAACGAATTTATATTAGTCGTAAAAATGCTTATAGTCGGAAAGTGGTGAATGAATTAGAATTTTTACCCTTTTTAGAAGCTCTAGGGTTTCAAGTGCTTTATTTAGAAAATTTATCGTTTCAAGAACAAATTTCTTACTTTTTTAATGCAGAAATTGTTGTCGCACCCCATGGATCAGGACTAACCAATTTAATATTTTGTCGTCCTGATACCCAGGTGATTGAGTTTTTATGTCCTCGATGGACTGCTTCTTGTTATTGGCAATTGTGTAATATTGTTAACTGCAAATATTACTGTTGTGTCGGAGAATCAGCGGATGAGGGAGAACTTAATTTAAGTGCAAACTATGACAATATAAAAGTTAGTTTAGATTCTATTATTAACCTCCTAAAAATAGCTCATGTTATTGACTAATTATGGCTAAATTTAATAATAAAAATGAATTAAACACCGCAGAATTTTATCTCAGTTCTGCCAACCAACTGTTAGAACAGGGAAATCCTGAACAAGCTTTATCTTTTTACTATCAATCCCTACAATTAAATCCTAATCAGGATCAAGCTTATTATCAATTAAGTCAGGCGTTAAAGCAATTAGAACGCTATGAAGAGGCGATCGCAGCTTCTTCTCAAGCGATCGCCTTAAATTCTCAATTTCCTTGGTCTTATAATGCTTTAGGAGAAGCATTGATTCAGTTAAAACGCTGGGAAGAAGCGGTTCAAGCCTATCGCCAATTTCTTAAATTTAATAATAACTTTCCCTGGGCTTATTTGAATTTAGGACAAGCTTTTTTTCAGTTAAATTCCTACGAACAAGCGGTTAATGCTTATCAAAAAGCCATTGCACTTGACCCGCATATTTGCTGGTTTTACCTCCATTTAGGGGATGCCTTGATGAAGTTAAACCGAGGTCAGGAAGCAATTAATGCTTATTCAAAAGCCGTTCAATTGAATCCGAATCTTGATTGGTTTTATGAGAAATTAGCCCAGGCTTTTCAAGCAGAAAATCAGTTAGAATCAGCTATTATTAATTACCAAAAAGCAATTGAGTTTAATTCTAAACCTTGGTATTATATTGGATTAGGTAAAATTTTAATTCAAAAACAACAATGGGAGAATGCCTTAAACTATTTAATTCAAGGCTTACAAATTCAACCGGATTATTGTGAAGCCTATCATTGGATTGCCTTAATTTTTGAACAACAACAGCAAGAACTAGATACAATTCTCTGTCGAGTTCATTATCAATTACCTATTCCTTTAATTCAAAAAATTTGTAATTTATCAGATGTAAATTTTATGACAACCAATACGGCATCTAATCTGATTAAAATCCCCATTTATCCAGCAAGTGAAATTCAACTGACTCCCCCTCAACTCATTGAAGGAACTTTAACCCCCCATTTCCAACTACAATCGATTCATTTTCCCGAAACGTTTGTTTCTATTATTCCGAATGGTAGAGTTTGGGCGGATACCTTAACCAGTGCGGTGATCACTTCAGAAAATCAATTAATCACAGATTTATCCACAGGAAGTGCCGCCCTGGTGGTGAATTCTCCCCATCTTCAACTCCCCCGTCATCTGAAAGGAACTGTTGCCTTTTTATCAGTGAAATGGGGGCAAAATTATTATCATTGGATGTTTGATATTATTGCTAGATTTGATTTACTATTGCAGCACTTTTCTCTTCAAGAAATTGATTGGTTTGTAGTGAATCGATGCCAATTAAATTATGAACGAGAAACCCTCCAACTGTTAAACATTCCCGCGGATAAAATTATTGAAAGTTGCTATTATCCCGCCTTAACCGCCGACCGATTTCTGGTTCCGTCCTATTCCCATGCAACCTCAAGAACCCCCGCTTGGGCGTGCAATTTCTTGAAAAATTTATGTGTTCCTTCTCAATCTTTTCAGGTTTCTTTTCCCGTAGATAAAATTTATTTAAGTCGTTGTGGAGCATCCTATCGTCAGGTTGAAAATGAAGCGGAGGTGATTGCATTTTTACAGCAATTTGGATTTAAAACCCTGACTTTAGAATCTTTATCCATTCAAGAACAAGCGGATTATATGGCTCATGCCAAGGTTATTATTAGTCCTCACGGGGCGGCTTTAACGAATTTAGTGTTTTGTTCCCCTAGAACCCAAATCATTGAGTTTTTACTCCCCCAGTGGACAGTTTCTTGTTATTGGGAACTCAGTCACCTTTCAAGCTGTAATTATTATTGTTTACTGTGCGAACCTTCTGATCCTAATCATTCCCCTGTTGATGCGTCTCAAAATATTAAAGTTAATTTAGATTCCCTGTTAAAATTAATGCAATGGGCAGAAATGATCTAAAGTTTCACCCCTAGGGGAGATTCAGCTTAATCAAGCATAAAATAAGCTTAAGATCAAGGCATCAACGGCGCAATTGTGCATCCCACATCATACGAGGAGTGACGCTTAATGATTAGATCTTGGATGGTGATAGGAGGAGTGGCTTTTCTGGTGGCGATCGCAAGTAATTTCCTCTTAAAACCCAGTGATCTTAAATGGTTTAGTCGTTTATCTCGTCCCGGTTGGCTAACTTTTGAACGGGCAATTCCGATTATTTGGACTATTATTTTTATTTGTGGCGCTTGGTCAGCAATTTTAGTTTGGGAAAAACAACCCGCAACTCTTCAAACTTGGGTGTTAATGGGGTTTTATTTGCTTTTAGAATTAGTGATTCTTTCCTACACCGTTGTTATGAATAAGCTGCGGAGTTTACGGGTGGGAACGATTATTGGCGGGACAGGTGCGGTTTTGGGGCTTCTGTTAATGATGAGTGTTTGGCCTGTTTCCACTTGGGCGGGAATTCTCTTAATCCCGTTTGTGTTGTGGAGTCCCATCGGAACTTATACAACCTGGGTAATGATTCATCTAAATCCGGCTGATGCGTAGAGACGCGCCATGGCGCGTCTCTACGGGTTGGTTAATTTTGATTTGACTTAGATTCGTTAACAGCTAAAGGACGATTTTGCAAACTGGCTAATAAGCTAGAAACCGCTCTGGCGTAGTAAGGATCTTGTAAGGTTCCGATTAACTTCGGTTCCGTCGCCAATTGTTTCTTCTGCTCGTCTGTGATATCAACCTTAATATCCGGTGTGACACCTTTGTGGCTGATATCGGTTCCATTGGGGGTGTAGTAATGGGCAATTGTAACCGCTAACCCCGACCCATCGGATAACGAAAACACCGACTGTACTAAGGCTTTACCAAAGGTTTGAGTTCCCATGACCACCGCCCGTTGATTATCTTTCATCGCCCCCGCTAAAATTTCACTAGCGCTGGCGGAGTTCCCGTCCACCAGTACCACAACGGGCAAGTTTGTAATGGCTGTGCGATTGTTGCGGATTTCTTGGCTTTTGCCATTGCGGTCAACGGTACTAACAATGGCTCCCGTATCCATCCACATCCGGGCAATTTCAATACTACTGCGTAATAATCCCCCCGGATTTCCCCGTAAATCCAGAACAAAGGCTTCCACGTTCTGTTTTTTCAGTTCTTCAAGGGCTTCTTGCATTTGTTCAGCCGCGTGGGAGTTAAATTCTCGCAATTGAATATAACCAATATTGCGACCCCCTTCGGAGTTGAGGCGATGGGTAACGGTTTCTAATTCAATTCGAGCGCGAGTTAAGGTGAGGTCAAATTCTTTTTCCCCTTCCCGACTAATCCGTAACTGTACCTGGGTTCCCACAGCCCCGCGAATTTTATTGGCGGCTTGTTCAACGGTCATCCCTTCGGTGGACACCCCATCAATGGAAAGCAGTCTATCCCCGGGTAAAATTCCGGCTTTAATGGCGGGAGAATTTTTAATCGGTTCAACAACGGTAATGGCTTTCGTTTTCTCATCTTGGGTCAGTTGCATCCCCACCCCAGACAGTTCTCCGGCGGTTTGATTGGTTAACGCTTCATATTGTTTCGGGTCCATGAAGCGGGTGTAGGGATCTTCGAGTGTTTCTAATGCTTTCCGTAAAGCGGCATAGGCTTCTTCACGGGAGGAATAATCTTTGCTGAGGAGTTCTTGTCGCTTGGCTTGCCAGTCTACTTTATTAAAGGTGGAATCGACATATTCTCGATAGACAATCTGCCAAGCTTCATCCAGTAAGGCTTTGGGACTGTCTTTGAGGGTCGCATTCACCGAAACGGCCCCAAGGGGCATTACGAAGGAAGCAACGGTTGCGATCGCCCCAGTAAAAAGGGCTTGACGGAACGGGGAAAAGCGCACAGACTGATGATTCATTGAGTCTCCCTATATCGCTTGAAACCCTGAGCCTTTTGCGCGAGGTCAGGGATGAAAGCCTACATTTATTTTAAAGTTACAAATCGCGCTGATCGTTTAGAATAAGCCTAACATTTGGACGTTACGGATTGGGGTAACGTTTCCATCAGCTTTATGAGGTGGGAAACAACCAACACTTGTCCACTAGAGTTGGGCTTGAACCCGAACCAAGGATTGTGACAACTGGGTTTCCAGATTCTCTTAATTGATCTGTTCATCACCGTTGTTGGATTTTCCTGATTGTTGCCCATGTTCTTAAGATTCAACTCTTGTTTGTGATGGTCTTGAAGACTTGGAAAAATGTTACGGTTGGGTTGTAACTGATAATTTTTCCCTTAACACCTCCCCCAGTAAAATTTTGGGTTTTTCCCACCTTTGGGGTTTAACTTGACTGAATTAGATTAGATTGCCTTGTTCCTCGTTACATTAAGCTGCATTTGGGTTCGATCTGGCTAAGATGTTCTCCCTACTCAATTAAGTCTAGCGAGAGTTGCCTAACTTAGCCAAGGGGTCATGATAAGATTTTTAAAGAAAAGATTGCAAAGGCTGACTGTTAGGTTGTGGTTAATCTTCCTGCCAAGTTGACGATTCCGAAAGGGTTAGGTTTTCTCTTTCCGGTTGCGATCGCTGCGATCGCTTTAATCAGCGTTATTTTACTACAACTCTATGCTCCTGGGGGGTTAAAGGGTTCCGACCCTTTGGCAACTGACCCCGCTTCTCTTTCTGTCCAGGAAGCCCAAAAAGCAGATCAACAGGAAGCCACGCGGTTACAACTCCTCAAAAATTTACCCGCTTTGGGTTATAACAATTTAATTGCTGACTGGACATTTTTAAATTTTCTACAATATTTCGGGGATGATCCGGCTCGTGAAAAAACCAATTATGAATTGTTAGATGATTATTTTGATGTGATCACAACCTTTGATCCGCTTTGGTTAGAAATGTATCCGTTTTTATCAACATCGGTGTCTTTTTATCAAGCTAAACCAGCCGTTGCTGATCGGTTAATGGATCGAGGAACCAAAGCCCTGTCTCCTGAAATTAATTCTAAAGCTTGGCAGATTTGGCGGTTGAAGGGGATTGATGAATTATTATTATTGGGAGATACAAAAGCCTCTATTGCTTCCCATGAAATGGCGGCAAAGTGGGCTGAAAATACACCCGATCAAGATATCATTACGCCTCGCTTTCGAGAGTTTGCTGAGATTTTGCGAAAAAATCCAGATAATACGATGATCCGCATTCAAACTTGGATGATGGTTTATGGGTCTACAACGGATCAAGTCGTGCGGAAACGAGCCATTCAAGAGTTATCGGCTTTGGGTGTACAAATTAAAACGAATGAAAAGGGCGAAGAAGTGTTTGTTATTCCTGAAAATAAACCGAAGAAAAAATAATGATGGGTTCCCAGTTTAATGTTATTTTTGTTCCTCACGGTCAAGAATATCAAGCGGTTCGGCAAGGATTAAAATCCGTTAAAAATAAGACAATTCAGGTGATCCCTATCCCGATAGGTTCACAATCATTGAAAGGTTACTTACAACAATGGATTAATTCACAGGATTGTCAAAATTTAGCTGAAATTAATGTTTTAGTGTTAGGCTTATGTGGCAGTTTATCGCCTCAATATCAGGTTGGAGATATTGTCATTTATCAAGATTGTTTGAGGGGGACTCAGACTAATATTGTGAAAGAATGCGATCGCAATTTAACTACATTCATTCAAAATAAATTCAAAAATAAAGTTTCTTTAGTTCATGCTTTAACGAGTGATAAAGTTATTATTTCCGCAGCAGAAAAACAAGATCTCGGTCAAGTTTATTCGGTTGATGTGGTGGATATGGAAGGCTTTTTAATTTTAGAGAGTTTAGCCGATCCAAAAATAAATATAGCAATGGTGCGAGTCGTGAGTGATGAGGTGAATCAAAATTTACCGGATTTAACAGGGTGTATCAATTCTAATGGTCGTTTAAATTTTTTAAAGTTAGGAATTGCAATGTTTAAACGTCCCGTTGCTGCTTTTTACTTAATTAAAAGTTCGTTAAAAAGTCTTGAAATATTAAAGCAAGTAACAATTAATTTATTATCTCGTTGCTAGGTTCTACCTAGCAATGCTAGATTGCAGGCTCCGCCTGCTGATTGATCCAATATGATATCATCTTCTGAATTCAGTTAGAGATGGGCAGAGCCCATCCTACAATTATTCAGAGTATTCTTGGATTAAAACGAAGGGTTGTACAATTAACGCTTGAAATCGTTGACTGCGATTATCGTTCCATTCAGCAATTTCTGATTGGGTCGGTTTGTGAATCAGTTGTTCACTAATCCAATGTTGAACCGAAGAAACATTATCACTGGCGATCGCCACACCAACATCTAATAAATCCAGTGTTTTTTCAACTATAATAACGGCTTCCCGTTCAACATGGGGTTCTAACCAATCCCACTCGGCTTGATCCAGATTTTCTTCTAATTGGGTTCTTAAGGTTTCCATGATCTAAATAACTTACAATGGATTAAGTAGGAACCGTTATCGTCCTAAATCATAGAGAGAATTAATTTCCTCTGCACATTT
Source organism: Planktothrix sp. (assembly GCA_048595135.1). Taxonomy (GTDB): domain Bacteria; phylum Cyanobacteriota; class Cyanobacteriia; order Cyanobacteriales; family Microcoleaceae; genus JBMDYE01. The sequence goes on from JBMDYE010000088.1 coordinate 14,104, forward strand.
TTGGGTCAATAATTCCAATTCCTCACGATTTGAAGAACGAGGCGGATCAATCAAATGACCGACTCTAACGGTAATGGGAACAGGTCGAGGGAGATAGGAACCTTTATTAACGATCGCATGGGTTCCCCACAAACACACAGGAAGTAAAGGAACGTTGGCTTTTGCTGCAATTAAAGCTGCGCCTAATTTCGGTTCTGTGATCCGGCCATCGGTGGTTCGAGTTCCTTGCAGGAATACCCCCGTTGCCCATCCGTTCTCAATACACTGTAACGCAGCCCGAATCGCACTGCGATCGGCTGAACCCCGTTTGACGGGATAAGCACCATATAAGGTAATCGCTTGTCGTAAAATTGGTACTTGAAACAGTTCTTCTTTGGCCATATACGCCACCGGACGGCACAGAGAAGCGGACAAAATGGGGGGGTCAAAATCGCTGGCGTGGTTACTGACCACAACAAACGGCCCTTGTTTGGGAACCCGATCCACATCATAAACCCGACCCTGGAAATACAGATGCAGCATCGGATTGACCACCGACCACTTGAACAGGCGATACAGGATTAAACTCGAAACAGGTTCACGACTTTTCAATTCTTGATTCACACTATTTATAATTAAGAAAACAAAGGAACATTTATCACTCACCAGTCACCAGTCACCAGTCACCAGTTAAAAGTCCTTTAGGGTTTACTACAATTCTTAATTCTTAATTCTTAATTCTTAATTCTTTACTAACGGTTGCTAAGACTTCTTCCATTTTGGATAATTCTACAGCCCCGGAGAAGGTTTGACCATTCATAATAAAAAAGGGAGTGCCGGATAGTCCTAAACTTTCGGCGAGTTGAATATCTTTTTGAATGGCTTCTTGGGCTTGTTGACTGTTGCGATCGCGGTTGAATTGCTCTAAGTCTAAGTTTAACTTTTGAGCAATTTCCACATAGAATTCCTCACCTAATTTATTTTGTTGAGCAAACAAAGTGTCTTGATATTCCCAGAATTTGCCTTGTTGTTGTGCCGCCCAAGAAGCGAGGGCCGCAGGTAACGCTTGTTGGTGAATTTGAGTTAAGGGAAAATGTTTATAAACCAGCGTCACTTTGTCTTGATTCGCCTTCATAAACTGTTGAACGGTTTGATGAGCGCGACCACAGAAGGGACATTGGAAGTCAGAAAACTCAACTAATACCAGATCTTGAGCCGCTGCCCCTTTGGTGGGAGAAGAGCCAATCACCGCTTTGGGATTGGATTTCATCTGGGTTAGAAAGCTTTGTCGAGCTTGCTGGAGTTGACTTTCCTGGTTTTGTTGATAGGCTTGAACCGATTCAATAATTGCTTGCGGGTTATCGCGAATGACCTGTAAAATTTGCTTTTCCAGTTCAGAACTAACTTTAACCGCTTGATCTGATTGGGCAGGTTGTGAACAACTGGTTAAAGATAAACAAATGGTTAACAGCAAGGCGATCCATAATGTTAACCAGCGATGTATTTGTTGTCTCACAGGGGAGATGTTCATAACCTGTTGCACCAATCGGTTTTTTTTATTGTACCAGGAGTGGTTAATTTCAGCTTTCCGCTAGTCGTTGGAAATATAGCCTAATTCAGCTAATTTTTGCAGGACTTTGGCGATACTTTCTGATAAATCTTCTTGATCCGTATTACACTCAACTTCTGGGTGGGTTGGCGGTTCATAGGGATCGTCAATTCCTGTGAAGCTCTTAATTTCTCCAGCCCTTGCTTTTTTGTATAATCCTTTTACGTCTCGTTCTTCACAAACGGATAAGGGAGCATTGACATAAACTTCCACGAAATCGCCGATTTTACCCCGCACTTCTTCACGAATTTCTCGATAGGGGGAAATGGCAGAAACGAGAACAATCACACCATTGCGGGTTAACAAATGGGCAACAAACCCAATGCGGCGAATGTTTTCATCTCGGTCTGGTTTGCTAAAGCCTAAACCTTTGGTGAGGTTTTCCCGGACGATATCGCCATCTAGGATTTCTAATTTACATCCTTTGCTGGTCAGGATTTCTGCGACGGCGTGGCTAATGGTGGTTTTACCCGCACCACTCAAACCTGTAAACCATACTGTTACCCCTCGATGTTGCATTAACGGTTGTTCTCCTGTTCAATTCTATTAATTGTCCAATCTTCTAATGTAATTGCAAATGGGAACTTCAGTCAACTCAAATCGCTGCTTTGTTTTGCGGGTTTTTGACGGGACAGGGAGTTAGCCATCGGAAAACCTCCTTTGTTTAGCTGCAAAACTGATCAAATTTTACAGAAATTTTTTTAAAGATCGCGTCAGATTACTACTCAGGAGATCAAGGATTTAATGTGAGGTTTACATTCAACCTGATCTTAAAGTATTTTTCAAAAGTTACAGATTGATCGTTTAAGTAAGCATGATTTTAAAAAAACGCCTTAAAGATTGGCTATTGTTGTTTTTAATAACACTGGTTACATTGAGCGGAATTATCGGGTATCAAACCCAAATGCTGGCTCAACAACCCCAAGAAGGAACGAAAAAAACGTTGGTGATGGCAACTTCACCAGATTATCCTCCCTATGAGTTTAAGGATACAGCAACTCAAGGGGGAGAAATTATTGGGTTTGATGTGGATATTGCCCGTTATATCACCGAACAATTGGGGTATGACTTAAAAGTGGTGGGGATGGATTTTAACGGCTTAATTCCCGCTTTAGGGGCAAACCGAGCCGATTTTGTGATGGCGGGAATGACTCCGACACCAGAACGGCAAAAAAATGTTGATTTTTCTGAGATTTATTTTGAAGCGAAAAATACGATTGTTAGCGCTCAGGATCAAGCTTATAAAACCCCAGAAGAATTAGTGGGGAAAAAAGTTGGGGTGCAACTCGGTTCTATTCAGCAGGAAGCGGTGAAAGAATGGAAAGGGGTAACAATGGTTCCTCTGAATAAAACCAGTGATATTATTCAGGAACTTAAATCAAAACGATTAGATGCGGGGGTTTTAGAAAATACCATTATTAGGGGATATATTGCCGCAAATCCTGGGTTAGTGTATCACGACGTTCCCAATACGGAAGAAGCGGGTTCTGCGATCGCCTTTCCCAAAAATTCACCCCTCCGGGAAGAATTTAATCCAATTATTCAGGAGATGAAAGCTAGTGGCAAAATTGAAGAATTAGCCAAAAAATGGTTTGATCGTCCTGTCACCGCCGCCGTACCCGTTGACCCTGGAACCCAAGCCGATCAAGGAGGGTTTAGTTTAGATTTTAGCAAAATTGCTGCTAATATTCCTTACATTTTAGCAGGAATTTTAATTACTTTAAAATTTAGTTTAGTTTCTGCTTTTTTTGGGTTTCTTTGGGGAACTATTCTGGCTTTATTTAAAATTTCAAGTTGGAAACCCTTGAAATTATTTGCTGAGGGATATACCTCGATTTTTCGCGGAACTCCATTGTTAGTTCAATTAACCTTAATTTACTTTGCAACGCCTCAATTAACGGGGTATGATATCACTGCATTTCAAGCGGGGGTGTTAGCTTTTTCTCTCAACTCCGGTGCTTATATTTCCGAAACCATTCGGGCGGGAATTCAAGCCGTTGATAAGGGACAAAAAGAAGCTTGTGAAGCGTTGGGGGTACAGTATCAACTGATGATGGTTGATATTATTTTACCCCAAGCGTTAAGAAACATTCTTCCAGCTTTGGTGAATGAAAGTATTAATTTGCTAAAAGATTCAACGTTAGTCTCGGTGATTGGCGTTGAAGATATGTTAAGACGGGCGCAAATTGTTGGGGCGGAAAAGTATATTTACTTTGAACCGTTAATTTTTGTGGCTGCGATTTACTATTTAATGATTATGACCTTAACTTGGGGGGCGAATGGTCTTGAACGGAAACTCAAACAAAGTAGTTGATACCGCCGTAAAAGTGGATCGTTTATATAAATCCTTTGGCGATTTAAAAGTATTGCGGGGAATTTCAACGGAAATTCAAAGAGGACAAGTGGTTTCCATTATTGGGCCGTCGGGTTGTGGGAAATCAACGTTTTTACGGTGTGTTAATTTATTAGAAAAACCGACATCTGGACACATTTTTATTGATGGGGAAGAAATCACCTCTCCTGCATCGGATATTATGAAGATCCGTCAACGGGTGGGAATGGTGTTTCAACATTTTAATTTATTTCCCCATTTAACGGTATTAGATAATGTCACCTACGCGCCGATTAAAGTCAAGAAACTGTTGAGTTCTCAGGCGAAAGAAGTGGGGATGGATTTATTACAAAAAGTAGGACTAGGGGATAAAGCAGATGTTTATCCGTCGCGACTTTCGGGAGGACAAAAACAACGGGTGGCGATCGCAAGAACAATGGCAATGCAGCCGGATATTTTATTAATGGATGAACCTACATCCGCCCTCGATCCTGAAATGGTGAAAGAGGTTTTAGATGTGATGAAAAAGTTAGCCGAAACCGGGATTACAATGGCAATTGTTACCCATGAAATGGGGTTTGCGAGAGAAGTTTCGGATCGAATCTTATTTTTAGATAGTGGGTTATTAGCCGAAGATTCACCCCCCGATCAATTCTTCAAAAATCCCCAATGTGAACGGGCGCAACAGTTCCTAGAAAAAATGTTGTAGCCATTTTACAGTCACCTGTAGAGACGTTGCATGCAACGTCTCTACACCAGACGGATGTTTAGAAAACATTGAAAGATTTCATATTAATTCCTGTAGACGGTTGATAAATTTTAAAATTCAAACACAATAGAAGAAAACAGCATTTATAACTTCTCATGCCATCATTCAAATTAGATCCTTATCTTTGGGTACATTTATCGGGTTTAGTCGCTTTACCCTTTTGGTTTGCGTTGTGTTTATTGGGGTTTGCGGTGGGATATCCGACCTTACCTCCGGCGGTAGAATTGGGGTTTGTTGCGGTGGTTGGAATTGTTCCCATATTATTAATGCAGTGGTTTCGCCCATTTTATATTTATACAATTTTGGTGGTGGCGCTGAAACCGGAATTATTAACGACAACTCAACAACGGCTGCTACGACGGTTTAAAACTCAACTGAATCAAGTGTTGTGTTGTGTTCCTCCCGTGTTACTGCTACCGTTGTTATGGCAAGTGTATCGAATTGCACCGTTAGCGAAACAGTTTGTTCCGTTTCCGCCTCAATGGCGTCTGTTGGGGTTAGGAGTCGCTGCGATTGGATTTTTGGGATGTAATTTGTTTTCTCAAGTTCCGGCGAGTGTGGTGGGGGTTTTACTCACCCATCCGATCGAATTTGAAGCGACTCTTCCCCTGTCGTTATCGGAAATTGAGGAAGGGTTTACGATTTTGGGACAGCGAGTGAACCGAATTTTACCGTTGCTGATGTCAACATCCTCGGACACCAATTCCGAGAAATCTATGTAATATTAACTATTGTTAAATTCATCAATTTTGCGTCATCATAGAAGAAGATGCACCTCGAAATTGGTGTTTTCGATGGGCTATTGGAGGAATCTGACATCAGATTCGTCTTTGTTATCAGTTACATTAGATTGCCAAAAAATCTGTATCACTTGTAACGGAATTTCTCTCAACCTTTAAACTTTATTGTCGATTGGGTACAAAATTATGCCACATTCTACCTCAGCATTACCAGAAAATGAAGCCTTTGCCTCTCACCAGTTTGGTGAAGATTCTCAAATCTGGCAAAATTTGAAACAAGCGATCGCATCAAGTTCAGGATTTCAACGTTGGTCTTTAGAACGTCATCTCAATTTAACGGAAGTTAATCACAATCTTGATCAATTCGTTAGTTTATATCTGCGTGAAACGTTAGAAACGTTAGCGTATTAATTCACCTCAACCCCACGTAGAGACGCGCCATGGCGCGTCTCTACACAATGACGAAGTACGGGCGAAGCATTCGGAAGGTAAGATATCGGTTTTTACCCTAGATATTTGCCCGAATGCTTCGCCTCTACGGGTGACTGTACCCGCCTCCTCCTGGTGTTTCTATTACAAAAATATCGTTAATCTTCATTTCAACGGTGGCGGTACTGTTTAATGCTTCTACCGTTTTATCGTTGCGAATCACATAATTTTTACCGACTAACCCCGGTTGTCCTCCATTTAACCCAAAGGGGGGAATAATGCGATGTTCTGATAATATTCCGGCGGTCATGGGTTCTAAAAATTGCACTTTTCTAATAATCCCATTTCCTCCTTTAAATTGTCCTAAACCGCCGCTATTTTCTCGAATTTTAAATTCTTGTAATAACACCGGATAACGCCATTCTAACACTTCAGGATCAGTTAAACGGGAGTTGGTCATGTGGGTATGAACGGCATCAGTTCCATTATAATTCATTCCTGCACCAGAACCCCCACAAATTGTTTCATAATATTGATAATTTTGATTGCCAAAAGTAAAGTTATTCATGGTTCCTTGAGAGGCTGCCATTATGTTTAATGCACCATATAAAGCATCAACAATGGCTTGAGA
>JBMDYE010000089.1:0-7550 GCA_048595135.1 Planktothrix sp.
GCATCAATACGCCCCGAATTAACGGCTTCAAAACCTTCTTCCAAAGTAGAAATTGAAACAAACGTTGCATTGGGTTGAACCAATTTAATGACCTGTTCTGCAATGGTTTTCGGTAACACACCAATGCGTTTACCCTGTAAAGATTCGGGAGAACCTAAACCACTTCCAGCTTTTAATAAAAGGGTTGTACCACTTCTCGCTAACGGGACAGAGAAATCAACAAATAAATCCCGATCCCAGGTAAAACCAACATTACAAGCTAAATCAATTTCTCTCCCCTCCATCTTCGCCATTCCATCTTCAGGAGTGATGGTCACAAAATCAATTTGAATCGGTCGTCCCAATTGTTCTTCGACTCGTGCTTTAATTAAATTGACTAAATCGATAGAATAACCGACTAATTGCCCTTGATCATTCACATAAGATAAAGGAACGGCTTCTGTTAAAGTTCCAACGGTTAAAGTTCCTGTCCGCGCTACCCGTTCTAAAACCGTTTCTGCATGGCTTGTTAAAGAAAAACCTAAAGTCAATCCTAGACTCATTAATCCCGTCAATATTGTTTTTTTAATCATGGGTACTCCTCAAAAAATCGGTTAACCTGATGGAGAATAATGGTCAGATTATAGCAAGCTCTTGCAAGATGGAATATAATCCTGACAGAAAATAGATTGACCAGAAAATATTGCATCCAGGAAATATAACAACATGAAAATTCAAACAGCAACCGGATTTGTCGGTTTTATTTTATCTCTTTCAGCTTTAAATATTCCTGCCGCAGAAGCGACAACAGGATCGATCTCTCCATCTGCTGAACAATCTGTTAGCACGATTGAACAACGGTTGTCTCGATTGTCGGCTACGGTGAAAGCTCAACAAGAACAACTTTCTGAATCCGCACAATTACCCCCAGATACCCTCATTGGTATCAGTTGGGCTGATGGGAGCGGTCGAGACTGGGTAAATGGTCGTGGCGGTGGGGGTTGGGCTGATGGGAACGGTCGAGACTGGGTAAATGGTCGTGGCGGTGGTGGACGTTGGGCTGATGGGGGCGGTTTCTTTAATCGCCGTTAGAGTTTAGAAAATCAGGCTTAGGATGTTCAGTCCTAGCCTGGTCGCTGAATTACCAATTTTTCTCGGTTTCATTTGATATTTTTAGTTATGATTCCCGATTTTAATAGTGCTGATTTTGGGCCGATTAAGTTAGTTGTTCTGCAAACAACATCCTTCTGTAATTTAGATTGTGATTATTGTTATTTACCTGATCGAGACCAAAAAAATCAATTATCTTTAGATTTAATTGATCCAATTTTTAAAACAATTCTAACTAGCCCATTCGTAAAGCATGATTTTACAGTTTGTTGGCACGCGGGAGAACCTCTTGCTGTTCCGATTTCTTTTTATGAATCAGCTTTTCAATTAATTGAAGAAGCCAGTCAAACCTATAATTCTAAATCCTATAAAATCTGGCAATCGATTCAAACTAATGCCACCTTAATTAATCAAAACTGGTGTGATTTATTTAAAAAACATGATGTATTAGTGGGGGTGAGTCTTGATGGCCCTGCTTTTATCCATGATGCCCATCGTAAAACCCGCAAGGGGACAGGAAGTCATCAGAGTGCGATGCGAGGCATTTCTCTATTACAAAAAAATGAGATTCCGGTTTACATTATTGCTGTCCTCACGGAACAATCCTTAGATTATCCCGATGAAATCTTTAACTTTTTTATAGAAAATAACCTGACTGATGTGGGGTTTAATTTAGAAGAAACAGAAGGGATTCATGAATTTTCTTCTCTGGCTAACCGAGACCTAGACAACCGATATAAAGCCTTTATTAAACGAATCTGGGATTTAACCGCAGAAAACCAAGGACAATTTAAAATCCGAGAATTTGAAAACCTCTGTAACCTTATTTATAAGGATTCTCGTTTAGATAAAACCGATATGAATTTTCCCTTTGTCATTGTTAGTGTTGATTATCAAGGAAATTTTTCAACGTTTGACCCCGAATTATTATCTGTCAAAACCAAAGACTATGGAAATTTTATTTTAGGTCATGTATTAACCGATAGTTTGGAGTCGGTTTGTAATACAGAAAAATTCCATAAAATTTATCACGATATGAAAGCAGGGGTCGAAAAATGTCAGCAAACCTGCCAGTATTTCGGAGTGTGTGGAGGGGGAGCAGGAAGTAACAAATATTGGGAAAATGGAACCTTTACTTCTACAGAAACCCATGCTTGTCGCTATCGAACTCAAATTATTACAGATGTTATTTTAGAGGAATTAGAAAAAATCTATCATATTTGAAAAGCGATCGCTCCGAGAAACCGGGTTTCTGCTATAACTTTCCTGTCTGAACAGAAAGATTACTGAAGAAACCCGGTTTCTGACCCCCTAGTATTAATTTGAAAAGCGATCGCGCTAACCTCTAAAATAGAGAAACCTTTAATTCAAAATTAGTCAGTCTCAAATCAGTTGCTCATGAATATTAAAGTTGTTTTAGAAGCCAGTGAAGATGGCGGTTATACCATTTATGTACCCGCCTTACCAGGTTGTATTAGTGAAGGGGAAACCGTAGAGGATGCTTTAGAGAATATTCAAGAAGCAATTTTACTTTATCTAGAACCTTCAGAAGCAGATCTTCAGCCTGGGGAAGGAAAAATTATTCAGGAATTAGTTTTATGAGTAAAATTCCTGAACTTTCCTATACCAAAATTATCAAAGCTCTCGAAAGAGATGGTTGGGTAAATGTCCGCCAAAGGGGAAGCCATATTAGACTAGAAAAAAAATTATCTGAGGAAACTTTAAAAATTACCGTTCCTGCCCACCGTCCCGTGAAACGTTCGACACTATTTCAAATTTTAAAACAAGGACGTATTGATCTAGACTACTTTTTGAGTTTATTATAATGTATTTATTATTTAACCCGTTGAGAAACTATTATGGCAGAAAATGAAAAACTAAATAGCTCTCTGCAAGAAAGCGCTCGCTCCAAGAAACCGGGTTTCTGCCAGAATTTGGGATTCTCAAGCGCTATTTTAATTAAGAAACCCGGTTTCTGACCTTCGAGAAACCGGGTTTCTGCAATAAGTTTTCTTTCTTAGCACAGAGATTTGTGAAGAAACCCGGTTTCTGGAACCCTTTTAAGCGTTAAAATCGCTATCGGAAAATAACGCTTGAGCTTCGGCATTTTCTGGAATGGGTGGCGCTGTATATCCACCTGAATAGAACACTTCACCGTGTTGTTGTTGAGCAAATACAGGGAAGATTTCCCGTACTTGAGACGCCACCTCAACGGTTTTCACATCATAGGTTTGAGTGACTAACTTCGGATATACCCCAATGCCAATAATGGGTAATAGTAAACAAGCGGCAATCAACACTTCTCTCGGTTTAGCATCTCCTAAATATTCCTCAATTACTAAACCAGAATTGTTAGTTCCATAAAACACCTGCCGTAATAAATTCAGCAGATAAATCGGCGTTAAAATTAACCCAACTGCCGTTAATCCAATTAACACAATTTTAAAGGAATCGCTATAAACATCACTGGTGGTAATTCCTAAGAAAATCGTTAACTCTCCAACAAATCCACTCATTCCTGGTAATGCTAAAGATGCCATGGCACCAGCCGTAAACAATGCAAATACTTTCGGCATTTCCTGAGCCATTCCGCCTAATTTATCCATCATTAAGGTGTGAGTCCGTTCATAGGTTACACCCGTTAAGAAGAATAACATCGCTGCAATTAATCCATGAGAAATCATTTGCAGCATTGCCCCATTCAGCCCTAATTCGGTTAGGGAAGCAATCCCAATTAACACAAACCCCATGTGGGAAATTGAAGAATACGCTAAACGGCGTTTTAAATTGGTTTGTCCGAAGGCACTTAACGCCCCGTAAACAATATTAACTACCCCTAAAATTCCTAACACGGGCGCAAAATAAAGGTGAGCATTGGGTAACAGTTCAATGTTCATTCTCATTAACCCATAACCCCCCATTTTTAACAGCACTCCTGCCAAAATCATCGACACAGGGGCAGAGGCTTCACTATGAGCATCGGGTAACCAAGTATGGAGGGGAAAAATGGGTAATTTGACACCAAAAGAAATTAAAAATCCAGCGTATAAAAGCAGTTCTAAGGCTAACGGATAATGTTTATGGGATAAGTCAACGATATCAAAGCTAACGTTTCCGCCATAAAATGCCATGGCTAAGGCAGAAACCAGGATAAAAATAGAGCCTAATGCGGTGTAAAGGATAAATTTAGTAGCAGCATACAGGCGTTTCTGTCCGCCCCAAATTGAAATTAAAATATAAGTCGGGACTAATTCTAATTCCCAGAAAATAAAGAACAACAGTAAATCTTGGGCTGCAAAGACGCCTAACTGGGCGCTATACAAGACCAACAATAAGACATAAAAAAGTCGTGGTTTGTTCGTAACTTTCCACGACGCTAGAATGGCTGCGGTATTGATAAATCCGGTTAGAACAATGAGGGGCATTGATAACCCGTCAATACTGACTGACCAATTCAGTCCCAGTTGCGGTATCCAACTAAAGGTTTCTGTGAGTTGAAACGCAGTGTTGGCGAAGTCGTAGTGTTGCCAGAAATAAGCAACGCTGAGAACTAAATCAACTAAACCGACTCCCAAGGCGTACCAACGGATGGTTTTACCGTTTTGGTCAGGAATGAGGGGAATCGCAAACGACGCCAGCAGAGGCATCAGGATAATGGTTGTCAGCCAAGGAAGTTGATTACTCATAGGAGGAGCTTGAGAACAAATACCTATTGCTTACGATTCTATTATAGTCACGCTGTAAAGTTTTGTTAAGTATCTTTACCAAAAAAATACATAACTCTATCAAATCATTGTCAATTTGTTGAGTTTGTTTAGAAACAAATTCCCAACACAATAAATCTGCATCGTCCTGTAGCAGAAGGATGCAGCTTTGTTAACGGAATTTCCCCCTAGCTGTCGGGAAAGATGGATTAATTTCTGAATTCTTGTTTCGCGCCTTGGGTATCGAGTTGCAACACCCGCACCTCTGGGTTAACGCCTTCTTGTTTCCAAGCGGTCGTCATTGCTTCTGCAACAGTTGAGGCGGAGGCGGCATTTGTTAACGCTAATAAGGTTGGCCCCGCCCCACTAATCACCAATTCATAAGCACCTGCGGTTAAGGCTGCGGTTCTGACTGCATCAAACCCCCGAATTAACGATTTTCGATAAGGTTGATGAATTTTATCTTGGAGGGAATACCGCAACCAATCGGGGTTTCCGGTTTCTAACCCGCGAATTAACAAACCCAAATGTGCCGCATTAAAAATAGCATCGGCGCGACTATACTCTTTCGGGAGCACTCGCCGTGCTTCTGCGGTGGATAATTCAAAATCGGGAATCGCCAACACAGGCACAATACTGGAATGCCAAGGAATTTGGCAAATTTCCCAACCGTCGGTGCTTTCGCCTCTGGAAACGGACAATTGGCAATTTCCCAATAACGCTGGAACCACGTTATCAGGATGGCCTTCCATTTCAACGGCCAGTTCCATCACTTCGGTTTGGCTTAACGGGTTTTCGGCTAAGGCATTCGCCCCCACCAGTCCCCCAACAATGGCTGTCGCAGAACTGCCTAACCCCCGTGCTAAGGGAACTCCTAATTGAATCTCAATCTGAACCGGGGGCGGCGTTTGACCCAGGTGGTGATAAAGTTTGACAAAGGCTTGATACGCTAAGTTACTTTCATCCGTTTGTACCCCTGCTGCTTCTGTCCCTTGAACGGTGATGCGAAGAATTTCGGTAGAACTGGTGGTTTCGAGGTGAGAAAATTTGATTGTATTATATAAACTTAATGCAGCGCCAATACAATCAAATCCTGGCCCTAAGTTAGCGGTAGTTGCGGGAACGGTGACAGTAACGGGTTTAGACATTCGCAGTTTGGGTGAAACAAATATAATCGATTCGGCAATTTGTCATCTTAGCGGACAATGTTCGCCTGATGGTATTTTTTTTGTTGCACTCAGGACGTGAACTGTAAAAATTTTGAGTCAAGCCAACATTAACTGCCTCCAGTGTCATCCTGTGAACCTTTGCCAATCCCTAAATTCTTTTTCGATGAGCGTAGATTTTTCCAAAGCTGTTTAATTTCTTGATAAGCTTCCTCTGGAGTCACTTTGCCATTCGTCTCTAATCCACAAATATAGTTCACTCGCTGGGCAAATTCCTGCAAGTTAGAATTAAAAACGAGGTTTTCCGGTGTAAATTCACCCCGATAGCGACTGCGGGGATAAAGGAAGTCATCATGTTCTGGCATGGTTATCTCCCAAACAAAGGGTATGGCGTTTAAGGAGGAACAAGCAACGCACTCTCCATTACCAAGGTGAGGGTAATGGGGTTTGAACTCATTGCTTCTCTTTTATTGAGGATAAGTTCTATTATCTTTAGCATAGCTTAACAGTTAATTAATTTTCATCTCTAATTTTACAGAAATCTATTTTCGGCTTCATCTTAACCTAAATCAATAATTATTGATAATTATTCTCAACTACTGGGGGTTGTCTTTACTTTGAAGTCTCAATATTTCTATAAAACAAAAGCCTAGCTAATCAGTAACTAGGCTTGCTGAAGGGTTGATGGGGTTAGGATTCAGTGACAGCCACAAGCAGGAGCGCCACAACAAGAGCTTCCATCAGGATGGCCATTGGCGCAGGCATCGCAGCAGTAATACTTTCCGTCTTTTAATACCGCATCCGCCAGGGAAACCACACACAAGCAGGATTCACAAGCACATTTCATTTGAGTAACCGTTGTCATAACCTTTTCCTCCGTTGAACGATGGTTATTTTTTTATATCTGAACATTTATTCAGGTGTTTGTCAAGCTTAGGTTAACAGAACGTTACATTCAGATAAAAACCCAAGTTAACGGGAATTTCTAATTTCCTCTACAATGAGGATCAAATCTGCAAGTTAAAAAATAAAGCGGAATGGGATCTGAACCTGCTCAAAGTCAAGGAATTGTTGAAAAACTTAACAATACGGAAGCCCCCACCTGTGGAACACACCACACGATTAAAACGGATCACATTGAACCGCTAAAACACCAGATTTTGCAGACGGAAAAAGCGCAACGGATGGCAGAATTCTTTAGTCTGCTGGGAGATCCGAATCGATTACGATTATTATCCTTATTAGCCCAACAACAACTTTGTGTTTGTGATTTAGCTGAAATTTTAGAAATGAGTGAATCGGCGGTATCTCATCAATTACGATTGTTGAGAACAATGCGATTGGTGAGTTATAAAAAACAAGGTCGCAAAGTTTATTATCGCCTCCAAGATCACCACGTCCTCGAACTTTACCAAGCCGTTGCTGAACATATTGATGAAGCATGAATTAAGAATTAAGAATTAAGAATTAAGAATTAAGAATTAAGAGACTCAAGTAGCGTCAGTCGCGGAGCGTTGGCGGAGCCTGTGCGTAGCACGTAAGGATCTGAATTAAGAATTAAGAATTAAAGAGACTAACTGATGAGGGAGTG
>JBMDYE010000090.1:0-33714 GCA_048595135.1 Planktothrix sp.
AATAACGACTTGAATTTCTACTAATTGATCGCCTCTTTCGCCTTTATCATCAGGATAACCTTTATTGGCTAACCGTAACCGTTGACCGGATGTAACCCCCGCGGGTAAACGCATTTTTACGAACCCATCTAAAGTGGGAACATCCACTTCTCCTCCTAATACCGCTTCACTGGGAGTAATAGGAAGTTGACAAATAATTTCTGAACGATCTAAGCGGAAAAATGGATGGGGGGCTACATTAATTTTTAACAGTAAATCTCCTCCACCCATCCCTTGATTTCTAAGCCGAATTCGTTGACCTGTTACCATTCCTGGCGGCATTTCTACTTCTAAAGATCGCCCATCTTCTAAACGAATTCGTTCTTTTCCCCCGGTATACGCTTTCTCTAAAGGTAACGTTAATCTCGCTTCAATATCTCGCTTAGTTTCACGGGGAACCGCTTTATAAACCGCTTTTGTTCTAGGCGTTGTATAGGGATCGGTCGAGGTCATTTGGGGGGCGTCTGCGGTGACGGTTCGCACTTCGCGCCGCCGCCCTAATAACTGATCAACAAAGGTATTAAAATCGGCATAATCTCCATAATCAACGTCTTCAGAGCGATCCGCAGGTTTGGGACGATTTCCCCAACTTTTAATGTTAGAAAAAGCGGATTTTTGCCAATTTTGAAAGCCTTTTTGTTTCCAAAATTGACTATAATCATCGTATTGCGCCCGTTTCTCAGGATCGGACAAAATATTATAGGCTTCGCCAATATCTTTAAATTTTTCTTCTGCTTCTTTATTTCCTGGATTTAAATCGGGGTGATATTGTCGCGCCAAACGACGATACACTTTCTTAATTTCTTCAATGGACGCCTCACGGGAAACCCCTAAAATTTGATAATAGTTCCGAAAATTTTGCATAATGTGAGGTTTATTTAAAAAAAGGTAATATGGCAACCGTCATCACGCTGCTTGACAGATACAATAACTGTAATTGTTTATTGTTAAGTATTCTCCTCCTGCCTTCTCTCAGATTAGACAGATTGCTTTAAGCGTGGAGGGAACTCGAACAGATGTCAAGTTCGGTTTCCTCTCCTCTACTGTTTTCAGGATTGAATCATCTCTGTTGAAGGTGTGGGATGTCCCTTACAACCAATCATCTTCATCCTCATCCCAGTCATCGCTTTGGTAATAGCGCCGAGAACGGGTTGATCCGCTTCCGCTTCCGCCTAAACTGTTACTGCTACTCCGTTGTTCATAGGGAGAATAGCTGCGACTAGAAGGCATATCATAGGGATCGACTCGCCGTTTTTCGCCGGAGAAGGTGCGACGAATTGAACCGAATAAATCATCGTCGTCATCTTCACTCGCAAAGACGGAAACTTCGCGATTTAATTCATATAACGCATCTTGTAAATCCACACTAATTTGATCAATACCGCGTTCATCATCCCGTTCTAAACTGTCTCTTAAAGCCCGAATTAACGTTTCAATTCGAGAGCGTTGACGTTGGGCAAATTGCATTCCATAATCTAAGGCAACTTCCCGTAATTGACGTTCCGCTTGATAGGTTAAGGCTTGGGCGCGGTTGCGTTTTTCCACGCGTTCCCGTTGTAAGCGATCGCTTTCTGCGTATTTTTCCGCATCTCGAATCATGCGGGTGACTTCTTCTTGACTTAAGGTAGAGGCGCCTTGAATGGTAATACTTTGTTCGCGACCTGTGGTTTTATCTAAAGCCGTAACTTGAAGAATCCCATTCGCATCAATATCTAACGCCACTTGAATCTGCGGAACGCCTCTCGGCGCGGGAGGAATTCCGGTTAATTTAAACCGTCCTAAAGATTTATTATCAACGGCTAATTCTCGTTCTCCTTGCAGGATATGAATTTCCACTAAAGTTTGATTATTTTCTGAAGTGGAAAAAATATCAGAACGACGAACTGGAATTGTGGTATTGCGGGGAATTAATTTTTTCATCACTCCCCCAATCGTTTCTAATCCTAACGATAACGGAGTCACATCTAATAACAATACATCCCGCACATCTCCGGCTAAAATTCCGGCTTGAATCGCCGCCCCAACGGCTACCACTTCATCAGGATTAACGCCTTGATTCGGTTCTAAATCAATTAAACTTCTGACTAATTGTTGCACCATTGGCATTCGGGTAGAACCGCCCACTAAAATCACATCATCGATGTCATTGGCGGTAAATCCGGCATCGGCTAAGGCTTGTTTAACCGGACGCCGTAACCGTTGAATTAAATCGCCACATAACCCTTCAAATTCTCCTCTGGTTAAGCGGGTTTCTAAATGTTTCGGCCCTTCATCGGTGGCGGCAATAAAGGGTAAATTAATTTCCGTAACTCCCACACCGGATAATTCTATTTTAGCTTTTTCGGCAGCTTCCGTTAGGCGTTGAAGGGATTGGCGATCGCGTCTTAAATCAACCCCTTCTTCGGATAGGAATTTTTCCGCTAACCAATCCACAATTTTTTGATCAAAATCCGTCCCCCCCAGTTGAGTATCCCCACTGGTTGATTTGACTTCAAATACCCCTTCTCCCACTTCTAAAATAGAAACGTCGAAGGTTCCTCCCCCCAAATCAAAAACTAAAATAGTGCCATAATCTCGCCGTTCTAAACCATAGGCTAGGGAGGCGGCGGTGGGTTCATTTAATATACGTTTAACTTCTAACCCAGCAATGCGTCCGGCGTCGCGAGTTGCTTGTCGTTGGGAATCATTAAAATAAGCGGGAACCGTAATCACGGCGCCTGTAATTTCTTCTCCTAAATAACGGGTTGCTTCTTCGACTAATTTCCGCAACACCATGGCGGATAATTCTTCTGGCGCAAAATCCCGATTCAGGCGAGGACATTTAATTCTAACGTTATCATTTTCATCCCGTCGCATCGTGTAGGGAACCCGTTTAGAAGCGGGAGTTAAATCAGAATAACGACAACCAATCAGCCGTTTGACCCCGTAAAAAGTGTTTTGGGGGTTCAAAACAGCTTGTCGTCTCGCCATTTGTCCGACAATGCGTTCCCCTTCTTTGGTAAACCCAACGACAGAGGGGGTGGTTCGCATCCCTTCGGAGTTCGCAATGACAACGGGTTTACCGCCCTCCATGACGGCAACCACAGAGTTTGTTGTCCCCAAGTCAATGCCGACGACTTTTCCCATGCGTTGGTTCTCTCCTTATTTCTGTCTTCGTTTCAGGCTCGATCATTCCCATTCTATCGTGTTGTAACGCAGTGTAACGTTTCTAGGAACGATGGGCAGAGCATCGTCCTACTGACGTTGATGAGAATTAATCATCGGGATAACAAGGAGGAATTTCCACGACAAAGGTTGTTCCCTGTCTGATTTTACTCTCTAAATAAATTCTGCCTTGATGCAACTCCACACAGGTTTTTACAACAGCTAATCCTAAACCAGTACCCCCAATACTTTCAACGTTTTTAGCTCGATAAAAAGGGTCAAAAATTTTCTCTTGATCCTCGGGTGGAATGCCCATTCCTTGATCTTTAACTTGAAAAATAGTAGCCTCGGATTGATATTGAAGCATTAATTCAATTTGGCTATCTTCTGGGGAATATTTAATGGCATTAAGAAGAAGATTACTAAGGATAGAATATAACATTTTTTCGTCTAAAAATATTCGTTTTCCTTTCCCTTTGATTGAGAATTTTAGTGTATGTTTAATTAAGTTAAAAGATTGAATATCTTCTAGTAAATTCAGACAAAATGATTCAACATCTAGCCATTCTGGTTTACATTCTAACTTTCCTGTTTCTGCCCGAGTTAAGGTTAAAATATCTGTTAAAAGTTGATTCATGAGTTGGGCAGAGGTTTGAATTCGGGATAGGTTTTTTAACTCTTGGGGGGCAATTTGAGTTTCTAAAATCTCTCTCAACAGTTGGGAGGATGCCAAAATGACACTCAAGGGGGTGCGAAATTCATGGGAAATCATCGAAAATAAACGGAGTTTGAGTTCACTCAGTTCTTTTTCGTGACGCAGGGTTTGTTCTAAGGTTTGGAGTTTTTGATGACGAATTCGAGATTTATATAGAAAAAAGAAGACAAAACAAATGACGATAAAACTTAGAAACATTCCTAACTGTTCAATCACAATTCGGGAGTTAATGATCAAATGAGATTGTTCTAAGAAAAGATTTAACTTTTGTTTTTCTTGATTTTTTATTTCGGTTAAAGTAACTTGAATTTTTTCTCTAATCTCTATACTTTGATCGGTAATGATCCCTTGAGTTTCCACGGCTGTGGGATCTTGTTGGTACAAATCGATTGATTCTTTAAACAAAGCTAATCTTCGCTGAACGAGGTTGTCAAGGCTATTCAACCGTTGTTGGTGTATAGAATTCTTATTGAGCAAGCGGTGGAGATCTTTTAACTCAAATTCCATATCTTGAATCGCTTTTTGATGGCGTCTTAATTCATACGTCATCCCAGAAAAAATATAGCCCCGTCGTCCGGACTCGGCAACGGTCATCACGGCATAGAAGTCCGTCAGGCTATTGAGAACTTCATAGGTATGTTGGGCTTGATTTGCGCTCTCAACAATATCTATTGTATTTTTATAGGAAACGAAACTAACTAACCCAGCTAACAGAAGGATTACTCCCAGCCCCCCAGTCAGGGCTTTTTCTTCAAGCGTCCATTTCATAAGCCACAGAATCATGGATTGTGGAATTTTTTCATCGTGGCATATTGATGATTAAACTCTCTAAAAAATAAGATTAATCAAATAATTCAAGGCTGAAACAATGCGGATTTTGATTGTTGAAGATGATGTGCAGTTATCGGAAGTTCTCACAGAAGCCCTGACCCGTCGCCAATATGTGGTCGATATTGCTAGGGATGGTCAAGCCGCCTGGGATTTAGTGGAATTAACTCCCTATGACTTAATTGTTTTGGATGTTACCTTACCGAAGTTAAATGGAATTCAACTCTGTCAGCAGTTACGAGGGCTGGGACGAACCCCTTTAAAACAATCCAAAAGTGGGATTCCGATTTTAATGTTAACGGCGCGTGATACCGTTGCGGACAAGATTCTGGGTTTAGATGCGGGTGCGGATGATTATGTGACCAAACCCTTTAATTTAGAAGAGTTAATGGCTCGAATTCGGGCGTTATTGAGGCGAGGGAGTTCTAGCAGTGAAATGATTTTAGGCTGGGGAAAATTGCATCTTAATCCCATGACCCATGAAGCCACCTATGATCAGCAACCGTTGACGCTGACACCCAAAGAATACGCCCTGCTAGAATTGTTAGTGGCGAGTGGTAGACGAATTTTAAGCCGTTCTGGTATTATCGAACAGCTTTGGTCAGCGGACGACTCCCCAACGGAAGACACCGTAACTTCTCATATCCGCGGACTCCGACACAAACTCAGACTTTTAGGCGCTCCTGAAGATTTTATCGAAACCGTACATGGGGTTGGATATCGGTTGAAATAGCAGGAGGCAGGAGGCAGAAGGGGGGACAAGGGGAAGGGGGGACAAGGGGAAGAGGGGACAAGGAGAAAACGCTTTTCTTCTTCCTCCTTCTGCCTTCTGCCTCCTGCATAGCTGCCTCCTGCATGATTTCTGCATAATTTTTGCATACCTATTGCATAAAGATGTGTTATCTTTCCTTCAAATGTCCAGAATCTATCTTGATATAGATACACAGACAAGCGATTTGAGTTAGCAGTGTTTGATATTGATCAAGTCCTTCTATGAGTAGTCAAGAACCCTATCACGGATGGTTAATTGAATTAATCCAAGAGCAAGCCGGTTACTCGTTCCAATGCTGTTGGCTAGAGAAAAGCATCAGCGTGAGTGATCACCAGATTTACGTCACCTCTGAACAAGCACTTAGGGGAGCCCGGTTACGAGCCGATTTAGAAACGGTTAGGCTGTCCTTGAGTAATTTTTTGCAGGGAAAGCTACAACGACTTCTGCTTAGTCCTGATGAACGAGCTTCATTAGAAAATTCCATCGCTCAAATTGTGGATTCTGCCACTCAATTGTGTTGTGAATCCTAGAAAATTGCCCATGGGTTCACAAATTAAGAGTGACCAAAAGACGGGTTTTTCCAATCGTAAGCGTTAGGAAATAGGAAATTAATAAAAGAGACAGAAACGCTCAGGTCTAAGGACTTCACATAATGCCACCACCCCACAGGCAGAAAAATCACTTCTCCGGGGTGTAAAATGACATCAAGGGAGCGAACATTTCTAAACAACGGATATCGATGATAGTCGGGGTTTTTTAAGTCTACTTTGCTGAAAACCCCGACTTCATTATACAGGAATGGGGTTTGTTGGGGCGAAATCATTTTAATCAGTTTGCGTCCTGAAACTTGCGCTAAAAAGATATTAACGGGGTCATGATGTAACGGAGTAACTGTTCCCCCTCCACCAAACCAAAAGAAAATTTGCCGCTCTTTTTGATCCGGATTAAGATATTCTGGGAAAATTTCAATATCATTCAATAAGTCTTTCATTTCGGGGCGTTCAAAGGTACGATTATTCGCCACCATATAATCGTCATTACTATCCCCTTGTTGGATAATTTTATCAATATAATCTCGGAATAACATTGTTTTCCGATGTTGGTCTACATTAATTTCATAATTGGGATCAGCATCCCGGTTAGCTTGCACTTCAATGGTGACATGACCATAATTTTCTTTAAAATAATCTGGTGTCCAACGTTGTAACGCTTTCCAATTATTCATAATATTCGTCAAAATGACGGGTTTATTTTGAGAATAATATTGATCTAAAAATTCCTGTTGAGATAAAAACGGGACTCGGGGAATAATCTGGTTTTGGGAAGACAGGGACGCGAGTTGATGTTGAATTTGTAAAATTGATTCTAATTTTTGCAACCTTTGTACAAACTGTTCTCCCGCTTGTACATACGGTTGGTTCATGACGGTTTTAACTTCATGGATGGCTAAGTTCTCATCAATTCCATTATCGACCATACACTGAATTAAGGCTTCGTCGGAATGATTCATTAATTTATGCACCGCCAGCCATTTTTTCCAACCATCCTCTAGTTGAGGAAGGGAAGGTTCAGGATTTAATGATGTTGAAGCCAGCCATTGTAAACTCACTTGCTGTTCGTCATTGAGAACAATTTGTAACGGCGGAAGAGTGATTTTGATCGGTTGTAAATTGGTCATTGTTTGAAATTGTTGGGTTTTAATACTTTATCTTTTAAAACAATTGAATTAATTAAAATAAGAATTATTTTCTTTAATTTTATCCGAATCAGTGTTGATTGTACAGATGGCAACTTTGTTTAATTTACGCTTGGGAGGAGTCCCAGGAAGATAGTAACCTGCTCCAATATTTTCTGCTACTCCAAATGAAAGCAGTTCCCAAGGCTAAATCCACTAACCCTTGCATCGCTCGACTTAAGACAATATCTTGGAGAAAGATACCACAGCTTATTAAAATTAATAGTAAAATTAAAGGGTTTAATGCGATCGCGTTCAATAAGTTTAAATCCGGCTGATTTAATAACCGCTCAATCACGGAATCTGCCACTAAATCTAGCACCCAACCTGTAATTAATCCCATACACAAAGCGACCATTGCCCAAAGAAAATGCCATTCATCTAAATACAGCAAATAAGGAAAATGAAACCAATAAATTGAACCGAAGCCAACAAAGGTTAATCCGGTTAATGTCCAAAGTAAAGCAATAATTGCAAGAATTTGTTGAGGTTTTAGCATCATATTTTAATCGTTTTTTATGTAATTAATCCACTGTCTCGTGCCAAAATAAAGGCAAGATTGAGAGGCAATTTCAGAGGCTTTTGCTAAGGCTTCTGGAAACGGATAATCAAACATAAAGTGGCAAAATGCACCATGAAAGATGTCTCCGGCTCCTAGTGTATCAACAGCTTGAAGGCTGGGAATCGGGATCGTGCCATCGGTAATCGGGGTACAATATTGGATGGGTTTTTCTCCATGAGTCATGGCAATATAGGGAATGGTCAGACTCTGAAGGTAAGCGAAAACGTCCTGGGAGGTTTGGCAATTGGGGGGGTGAAAGTTTGCAGAACAAATAACATAATCAACAAAGGGTAAAATCGTTTCTAATCCAGGTTTCCAACTTCCTCCATCTAAAACAATCGGAATGTGATAAGTTTTAGCTTGTTGAACAAGATCTTGGCTGATCGGGATTTGATGACCATCGATTAAAATAATATCAATATTCGGTAAAATTTTCGATAAATTTGGAGCCTCAATCATTTGAGATTTGGTGGCATTAATTGACACAACCGTGCGATCGCCTGTTCCCTCAGATACTAAAATAGAAGAGACGGGAGGTGGTTCTAAACGGTTCTGATCTAAGTCAATCATTTCTAGTTGGTGTTGGCATAGATCAGATCGGATTAATTGGCTGAGGGGATGGGTTCCTAAAACACCTATTAAGGTCGATTGATTCCCCAAGACTTGAAAGGTAACAGCGGCATTTGTTGCAGGGCCTCCCGCAGCCACTGTGTAATCAGAAGCGACTATTTTTTGATTTCTAGCGGGAAAATCTTGACTTAAATAAATTAAATCTAAGGTAATTAATCCGACAAATAATCCATTTTTTGACATTAATTTTTCTCCGCAATTAATCTTGATTTTGTTGGAATAACTGAGTTACCTTTTCGGGATTTAAAGGCGGTGAAAAATAATATCCCTGCCCATACTCACAGCCTAATTCTTGCAAGAAATTCAATTGTTGTTCCGTTTCGACCCCTTCAGCAACCACGTCTAAATTTAAGCTATGAGCTAATGTAATCAACGTTTTAACAATATCTAAACTTTTGGGGTTAGATTCCAAATTAAGAATAAAAGACCGATCAATTTTTAATGTATCTAAGGGCAAGGATTGCAAATAAGATAAACAGGAGTAGCCCGTCCCAAAATCATCAATGGATAACCGGACTTTTCTTGCCTTAAATTGACTTAAATATTGACTAACAATTTCTGGATTTTCCATTAAAATACTTTCGGTTATTTCTAGTTTTAAATTAAAATTTTCTAATAAATTTGACTGTAGTAAACTATCAATTAGCTCACTTAAATCAGGATTAATTTGCAACGCTGATAAATTAACACTGAGAACCAGAGGAAATAAATGGGGAAATTGTTGTTGCCACAGGTTGAATTGTCGGCAAGATTCTCGCAAGACCCATTCTCCTAATTCAATAATAAATCCGGTTTCCTCTGCTAAGTAAATAAAGTCAGACGGGGGAATTAAGCCTCGAATCGGATGTTGCCAACGGACTAAAGCTTCAAACCCTGATAATTGTCTGGTTCTAAGATTATAAATCGGTTGATAGAGTAGATAAAATTCTTGATTTTTTAAGGCAAGTTCTAAGTCCGATTCGAGTTGCAATTGATTCAAAACCGCCACTTGCATTTCAGGATTAAAAAAGACCGTAAAACTTTTTTGGTTTTGAATTCGGGCATAGTGCATGGCAGTATCCGCCGCCCTCAAAAAATCTTCAGCTTGCTTTGTCCCTAAACTAGAAAGGGCAATGCCAATATTTAGATTTCCTGAAGCTGCAATTCGTCGTTCTCGAACGGATAATTTTAACGTTTTATGAATTTCATTTGCCCGTTCTAAGGCTTCACTTTCGGTTTTAATTCCTGGCAAAAAAAGAACAAATTCATCTTTCCAAATCCTGGCGATCACATCGGAGGGAGTCAAGCAGGATTTTAAGTGTTGAACTTCTTGGATTAAAAATTCTTCAGCTAAGGTTTTTCCATACCCATAACGAATCGCTTTGAATCCATCTAAAGCTAAATAAAATACTGCAAAATCTAATTGATGCTCAATGGCAGATCGAATACATTCTAAAATATTATTTTGGTTAGGAAGTCCGGTGAGTTTATCATAAAGAGCCAGATATTGTAAGTTTTCCACCGCTTCTTCTAATTCTTGTTTTTGCAGGCGACTTTTTGTCACCATATCAACGGTTTTTCTAATCGTTAAAATTAAATCTTGAAAATTAATCGGTTTAGTGAGGAAATCAAAAGCACCTCGGTTCATAGCGGTTCTAATATTTTGAATATCTCCATAGGCGGACACCACAACCGCTTTGATTAACGGATCAATTCTCGGTAATTGTTCAAGTAAAGCCCAACCATCCATCCCCGGCATATTTAAGTCGGTTAAAACCACTGAGATATTCGGCGTAGAACGCAAAATTTCTAACGCATCAATGCCACTGATGGCAAAAATAAAATGAAATTCTCCTACCTCAATTTGGTGTTTTAATCGACGTTGAATGAGTCGTTGCAATTCGGGTTCATCATCAACCACTAAGATATAAGCAGGGGTTTTCGGTCGAGAAACCGAATTAAAAGATTGAGGCGAGAAAGGGAACATTGCATGGGAAGATAGCGGCTGGGAAGAAGGACAAGACATAATGGGTAAAGTTGCACTTTAATTAGACTATTATAAAAAGAATTTCCACCAAATTGGTTAATTTATAACTTAATTTTTGGCTCATCCGGGTAGGGAGGATTAAGCGTTAAAATCTTCGAGAAGATTTTGTTGAATTTTCTTAACGATTAAGTTGATTTTTAGGAAGAGTAATAATAAACTCCGTATACTTTTGCCATTGGCTTTGCAGTTGGATGGTTCCTTGGTGCTGTAAGGCAATAATATCATGGGTTAACGATAGCCCTAATCCCATTCCTTCTCCAGGAGGTTTAGTCGTAAAAAATGGGGTAAAAATATTAGACATGAGTTCCGGTTTAATGCCTATTCCATTATCATAAATTCTAATTTCAACTTTAGATTTTTGATTAACAGTCGTGAGGGTTAAAGAAGGACTAAAATTGCTTTCCCGATCAGAAGGTTTGGTTGCCTTTAAATACAACGCATAGCAAGCATTATCAATAATATTAATAAAGGCTCGGTGTAAATCGGAAACAATGACTTCAATTTGTTCTAAGTTTTCATCCAATTCCATCACAAGATTAATGGTAAAGGTTTTATGTTTAGATCGAAAACTATGATAAGCGAGTTTAACAGCTTGACTTAAGAGTTCATTGAGATTGATTAATTGATACTCTCCCGGTTCAGAACGGGCAAGCTGCATCATGCTTTCGATAATCCGATTGGCGCGTTGTCCATGTTCATAAACCGCATCAACATCGGTTAAAATATCCTGCAATTGTTCAGTAATATCTGGAATTTTATTAGACAAAGTTTGATTAATTTTAGCTAATAATTCATTCAAGCTTTCGCTAGAGGCTTGAGCATAATTAATCACAAAATTTAAAGGATTGCGAAGTTCATGGGCAATTCCAGCAGTAATGGTTCCTAAAGAGGCTAACTTTTCTTGAGCAATAATTTGCTTTTGAGCCGCCCTTAAGCGTAAATGAACTCGCACTCGTGCTAGAACATCTTGCTCATCAAATGGTTTAGTAATGTAATCAACCGCCCCTAGAGATAGCCCTTTCACTTTATCAATGGTTTCCGATAATGCCGTCATAAAAATTACTGGAATATCCTGAGTTTTGGGATTAGATTTGAGACATTCACAGGTTTCAAATCCATCAATTCCTGGCATTTTTACATCCAGCAAAATCAATTCCGGTAGTTCTTCATTGACCTGTTCTAAGGCCTCTTCCCCATTCGTAGCAACGGCTAAATCAAATCCGGCACTCGTTAAGGTTTGAGACAGAACTTTGAGATTGGTTGGGTTGTCATCGACAATCAAAATCAGTTGATCTTGCATTGAGCTAGCAACTCCTTAATTTGAGTTAATTTAAAATCCTGAGCAAGAGATTGAATTCGACTAGCAAACCCATGAAAACGGGGATCTTGCTGCTTAAGCTTTTTCGCTTCCGCTTCCAATTCTAAAACTCTGCCCCGTTTGGCTAATTTAACTAAATTTAGCAAAGTTTCATGAGGAGGTAAAATAAAATCTATGGTCGGTTCTTGTTCATCTAAAATTAAGTTCATTTCGGTTTTTTCATATTGCCATTCTAACTGTAACCAAGTTTTAATTTTATGCAAGAATTCCTCCACTTGCAAGGGTTTAGAAATAAAGTCATTACAGCCGGCATCTTGGCTTTGTTGACGATCCCATTGATACACAGAAGCCGATGTGGCAATCACAGGAATATTCTTGAGTTCAGGTAACGCTCTGATGCGTCTGGTCATTTCAAAACCATCCATAATGGGCATCACTAAATCGGCAATCACTAAATCCATATGAAAATTAAGCAATTTTTCTAACCCTTCTTGACCATTACCCGCCTCGATCATTTCAAACCCTAACGGTTGCAATAAATCAACTACCACTGAACGGTTTTCGCGCTTATCGTCAACCACTAAAATTCTCCGTTTTCCCCCGACAAACCCAACAATTTCACAAAATTGATTCGGTTCTACCTGGACTAGAGATTCTACAGAAATGGGTAAGTTTAGCTGAAACCAAAAACAACTCCCTTTTCCAAAAATACTATCTACATTCAGTTGACTTCCCATCCGTTCAATTAATCGTTGGGTAATCGTTAATCCTAATCCTGTTCCTTCTGTCCGATGGGAAATATCCCCCACTTGTTCAAAGGGTAGAAAGATTTTTTCTAATTGGTCAGGCGTCATTCCAATTCCCGTATCTTCCACTTTAAATTGAATCATTTTCATCGGCTGGGAGTCTCCAACACTAAGCCGATTTTTTTTTATCGGATTATCTATAATTTTAACACTAAACGTGACTCTCCCTTCGTTCGTAAATTTAACAGCATTTCCCAGGAGATTAATTAAGATTTGTCTTAACCGTTTTTCATCGACTTCTACTGCGGTTGGGAGGGAAGAAAGAGGTTGATAAATAAATGATAATCCCTTTTGTCGGGCTTTAATTTGACAAATTTCAACAACCCCTTTCAACAGCATTTCTAAATTGATCACAGTGGGAGAAAGTTCTAGTTTCCCGGCTTCGATTTTAGACAAATCTAAAATATCATTAATTAAGGTCAACAAATGGGTTCCACATTGATGAATGACCTGTACCCCAGCGTGATCAGTTTTAGGTAATGTTGGGGAACGTTTTAAAATTTGGGTATATCCTAAAATTCCATTTAACGGGGTTCTTAATTCATGGCTCATATTCGCTAAAAATTCACTTTTCGCTCGACTGGCGGCTTCGGCTTCTTCTTTGGCTTGCTTTAAGGCTTCCTCGACTTTTTTCTGTTCGGTAATATCAATATTAATTCCGACAATTCTCGTCATTTTTCTCGATTCTTCGGATAACCCAGTTCCTCGACTTAAAATCCAAATATAATGACCTTGTTTGTGCAGCATTCTAAAGGTAATTTCAAAGGTAGAAATATGACGATGAATATATTTATAAATTTGATTGATCACAAAATCTTGATCTTCGGGATGAATTCGCTTAATAAATTCATCAATTTTCGGTTCAAAGGCAAGATCACAATATCCTAACATTTCTTGATAACGTGGAGAGTAATACGCTTCACCCGTTGTTACATTCCAATCCCACAAGCCGTCATTAGCGCCGCGCATAGCTAATTCAAAGCGTTCTTGGCTTTCTCTTAAGGCTTGTTCGATGCGTTTTCGCTCAATAATTTCCTGTTGTAAGGCTTGGGTGCGTTCCGTTACTTTTTCTTCTAATGTCCGATAAAGCAGGGCATTTTCAATGGAAATTGCCGCTTGAGAAGACAGCAGATTTAAAACTTCTAACCGTTCTGATGTAAAGGCTCCCGCTATTAAATTATTTTCTAAGTAGAGAATTCCAATCAGTTCCCCTTGATTGAGTAAAGGCACACATAAAATTGATTTCGGTTGGTTTTGAATAATATAGAAATCCGTTGTAAATTTATGATCTTCAAGGGCATTATGAACCACTAAATTTTCTTGGGTATGAATCACGTAATTAACAATAGAAGGGCAGACTTCAGACGTCTCTCCTTCGGGATGAATCTGTTCAAAGGGAATCGCTTGTAAAACATTGACTTCTTCTGGGTCAGAGGTAACAGCCGCTTGAATTAACCATTGTCCTCCCGATTCTAAGATTAAGATGCCCCGTTCTGCACCCGCGTTTTCTACGACAATTTTCATCATTTTAGTCAGTAAATGTTCAATAGAAATTTCACGAGATAAGGCTTGAGATGCTTTAAAAATGCTGGCAATATCTAAAGAATTCGATGAATTATTGGGGTTCGTTGTGACAATTGATTCTACCGAAATAACATCAGTTGGAGCAGATAAAAATTCTGGATATCGTTGTTCTAAATCGTTAACTTTTGCCCAAGCTTTCCATTGCGTGTAATAATTATAGGCTTTTTGGCTATAGGTTTTAGCCAGGTCTTTCATGCCTTGAGCTAAATAAAATTCTGTTGCTAATTCACAGGCTAAAGCCGCTTCTTGCACATATCCCGACTGGTTAGCGCCTTGAATGGCTTTTTCATAAGATTGGGCAGCTTGCCAATATTGACCCATTCTCCCTAACTTTTCAGCCTCAATTAAATCATATTTATGTTGAAAATTCATGGGAGCAGAATTAGCCCAATCTTTGAGTTGATTTTGATTAGTTTCAATTTGGGAAATAATCTGGGATGCCAAGGATAAATTCAAGTCAGAATTCAGCCGCAGTAAGGTCAGAGATTCATAAAAGTAAAACACGGCTAAACCGATGTGACCCCTGACAACATCTAAGTATTGGCGGGCTAACATTGCTGTTCGAGTGGCTGCTGTGGTTTTCTGGAATAAATAGTAAAAAATTAGTTGATTCAAATAAACCTGAAAAAGCCCATAAGCATCTGAGTTGGATTTAAACAATCTTTTAATTTGTGTTAATTTCTGCTGCTGTTGAAGTTTTAAAGAAAATTCCGGTTCTGACGGAGGAGTTAATAACTTTAAAATAATCAATTGATAGATTTCTAAATAAGAGTCAAAATGATGTTGGTTTAAATCTTTTGAAGCTTGAAGGGCTTTTAAAAAATTCTGTTCAACGTGCAACAAGGGAATTCCAGCAAAATAAGCATATTCACAATAGGTCAAGGCTGCATATCCAGCAAAGGATAAATTATCATGTTTTAAGCTTAGTTCATAAACTTTTTTAAGAGAGTTAATGACATTTTTTAACGGGGAACGCCAACTATTAATAAAAGTATGAAAAACATAATAGCTTTGAACTTTACTGAGGGAATGATTAAATTTTTTCAGGAGTTTTAAACCCATCGTTCCCCAATAAAATCCCAGTTCAATGTCTCCTAAAATCCCCGTTAAAACGAATCCATAACTGCTATAAATGCAAGGAGATAAATCCGTATGGCCAAACTCAATGCTTAAACTGACTAACTTAGCCACAATCAATGGTAAAAATTGCGGGTATCCTCGATAACTCGCCGGAATAATATTAAATAAAATTCTGACAATTTCTAATTGAATTGGGTCAGTAATTTCAGGTAAATTAATTAAATCTTTAAACGATTTTCCCTGAAGTTTTAATTGGGTTTCAGCAAGACTCGCTTTGATATCAGAGGGCTGAGGGTTTACAGGAAATTCAATTCCTAATAAGGATAACACTTGCAACGCCGTTTTAACGGCTTTCTGCATTTTGGATTGAGCAATATAGGCTTGTATTTTAACTTTGTAAGCAAAAATTTGATCGGGTAAAGTTTGACTATAACTTAAAATTTCATCAATTAATTCCTCTAGTTCCGTCCAGTTTCCCAGACTGTAGATTCCCTTAATTAAAGCATTATAAAGATTCAATGTGGTTTCATAGTGAGTTTTCCAGGCTGTTTTAGGAAGAAGTTTTAAGCTAATTTTAAAATAGTTAACTGCCAAGTGATAAGCCGTAGATTCTAGAGCTTTTTCTCCTGCAATTTGATTAAGCTCAATCAACTTTAAGCGTTCTTCTTCTTGACAATTTTTCTGATATCCTAGATTCAAATGATTAACAATTTTAAAAACCTGTTCATCTAACTGCTTGAGGGAGTTTTGATTTAATAAAATCCTACCAATTTTCCAATGTAAAGCGGGTTTTTCTTGTTCATCAATCAGAGAATAAGCCGCTTGTTGAACCCGATCATGTTGAAATTTAAAGACTAAATTTTCTGCCAAAGAGATTGAAGAATTGAGTGTCAACGAATAAGAACGACCAATAGAAATTACTAAACCTAATTGCAATGCGGGAAATAATTGATCCAATATTGTTAACAAATTTTGATCTAAAAGTGTTGCTAAGGTTGATAAATTAAATTCGCTTCCCAAACAAGCAGCCAACTGAATCACTCGCTGCGTCTCAGGGGTTAAATTGCCAATTTGATTAATGACTAACTCAACCACATTATCGGTAATATTTTTAGTTTTAATTTGTTCCACATCCCAAACCCATTTTCCTTTCTGGGTTCCCTGTGTCCAAGATAGATGGGTCGGATATTCAAATCTTAATAATCCTTCTGCGTAGAGGGATTTTAAAAATTCCCGTGTAAAAAAAGGATTCCCTTGGGTTTTTTGATAAACTAAATCCGCTAAGGATTGACTCAGTTGAGGGGCGCAGGATAACCCATCTGCAATTAAATGATTAACTTCTTTCAAACTCAGATTTTCCAGAACAATTTCAAATCCTTTTTCTGGATTTTCTTTCAAGTCTTGCAAGATAGATTTTAAATAGGGATTCCGGTTGATTTCTTGCTCACGGTATGTTCCAATAATTAGTAAATAGGGGATCATTTGATCTCGATTCAGTGTTTTAATCAGGCGCAAAGAAGCCCAATCCGCCCATTGCCAATCATCTAAAAAAATGACTAAGGGATGCTCCCGCTGACTCAAAGCTTGGATCAATTTGATAAACACCCAAAAGAAGTGGTTTTGAGTTCCCGGAAAAGCCACAGAATTTTCCGACGGTTGCTGACCAATAATCCGTTCTAAACTGGGAATCACATCAATCAAAAGTTGCCCATTTCTACCCACAGCCTCTAATATTTTTTGTTTCCATTTTTGAAGGTTTTCTTGACTTTCTGTTAAAATTTGCAGACAAAATTCATTTAAAGCATGACCAATAGCAGAATAGGGAATATTCTGTTTATATTGATCAAAGTTCCCAGAAATAAAAATTCCTCTTCGGGCAGTAATCGATTTATTCAGTTCTTGTACTAAGGCAGATTTTCCTACTCCTGCATAACCGGAAATTAAAATAATTTTTCGCTGTCCCTGGCTGATTTGGTTAAAGATATTTAATAACGTTCTCAACTGTTTACTACGACCGTATAATTTTTGAGGAATTTGCAATTTATCGGATAAATCATAACAACCTAGGGTAAAATTATCGATGGTTTCTTGGGTTTGAAGTTGTTCTAAACACCGTTCTAAGTCCATTTTAATCCCATAGGCAGATTGATATCGATCTTCCGCATTTTTTGACATTAATTTAAGGATTAAATTGGAAAGAGGTTCGGGGATATTTAACGGTGAATATTCCTTCGGGGGAATGGGTTGTTTGGCAATATGGCTATGAACTAATTCTAAGGGGTCAGAACTTTCAAAGGGTAAACGCCCCGTTAATAACTCATAAAAAGTTACTCCTAACGCATAAAAATCGCTCCGATAATCAATGGTTCGATTCATTCGCCCTGTTTGTTCAGGAGACAAATAGGGAAGGGTTCCTTCTAAGGTGTTCGCGGGTAAAAAGCTGGGATTTTCTTGGGATAAAACACTCGCAATCCCAAAATCAATTAATTTGACGGTTTTGGTTTGGGGATTAAAAACAATATTGCTGGGATTAATATCTTTATGTATAATATTAAAACTATGGATTTGACCGACAATTTTAGTAATGGCGATCGCGAGTTGCAAAAATTTAACAAGGGATAGCTTTCCGGCTAATTTTAAGTGCGTGAGAGATTCTCCCCCAAAATCTTCTAAAATCATAATCGGGGAAGTTTGATGGCTATCTAAGCCATAAACTTTTACCACTCCGGGTAAGTTGAGAGACTGAATCAATTCATATTCTCTCTGAAAACAAGCGAACTGTTTAGCAGTATGGGCTTGTTCTCGCAACAGTTTTAAAATAACAGGTTGTTGATAAACAACCCAATAACCCCGATACACCAGACTCGTGGCACTACTGTACAGTAAAGTCGTCCGGTGAAATCCTGACAACGTTAAAATGTTAGTTGAGTTCATCACTGCCACCGATACAAATGAACAAACCGAAATCTGATTTGATCAGTCAATGACTTGTTTTTGGGATTGAAAATAATTGTTTAATGGATGAGGGCGGGGTCGGGGGGTAGAATGCTGAGGGAAACTGTTCTCTACCCTGACCAAGGTGATTCAGTGGTGAGGTTCAGTCCCTGACCCCAGCCAGACTGGGGGCTTGTAATCCATCTTTAGTATGATATCTAATATTATCCTGAAGATAGTGTGTTTTATATCACATTTACTTTTGCGTAAGACTTAAAAATCCATGACTTGTGACGCTGGAACCCTTTATATTGTGGGGACTCCCATTGGCAACCTTGAGGACATGACCTGGAGAGGGATAAAAATTTTACAGGCTGTTGATTGGATTGCCGCCGAAGATACCCGTCATACGGGTAAACTATTGCAGCATTTTGAGATCAAAACCCCCCAAATCAGTTATTATGAACACAACCAACAGCGTCGCATTCCCTCCTTAATTCAGGAGTTGCGGCAAGGAAAAGCGATCGCCCTAGTTACGGATGCGGGAATGCCAGGAATTTCTGATCCGGGCTATGAACTGGTTAAAGCTTGTATTGAAGCGAATATTCCTGTGGTTCCCATTCCAGGGGTCAGCGCCAGTTTAACCGCCTTAAGTGCGGCGGGACTCCCAACGGAACGCTTTGTCTTTGAAGGATTTCTCCCCACCAAAACCAAAGAACGTCAACAGCGTTTAGCCGCGTTACAAGCAGAATGTCGCACCTTAATTCTGTATGAAGCACCCCATCGGTTGCGGCAAACCTTAGAAGATTTAACCCAATATTTAGAATTAGAACGACCAATTGTTATAGCGCGGGAATTAACGAAATTACATGAAGAATTCTGGCGTGGTAATTTAGGAGAAGCCGTACAATATTATCAACAACACAACCCGAAAGGAGAATTAACGTTAGTCCTTGCAGGACGTTCTCAACCCCTAACTCCCCTCATTACCGACGACCACCTCAAAGCTGAGTTGCAATCTCTCTTAGAACAAGGTTTATCCCGTTCTGAAGCTAGTCGCCAACTTGCCGCCACCACCTCCGTTCCTCGTCGCCACATCTATCAAATTGCCTTAACCCTAGAATAAAAGGAGGCAGGAGGCAGAAGGCAGGAGGCAGAAGGCAGAAGGCAGAAGGCAGAAGGCAGGAGGAATGCAGGAAGAAGGAGGAAGAAGAAAAGCATTTTCCCCTTGTCTCCTTGTCTCCTTGTCCCCTTGTCCCCCTGTCCCCTATTCGCTATTCCCGATTCCCTGTTCCCTGCTATATATTAGGCTTAATCCAAATTAAATTTGAAAATATGGCATATATTACCCAGCGCCGACGTCCAGTAAGGCGATCTTCTGTCAGAGTCAGGAGAACCCGTTCTTCTATTCCCGTTAGAACTAAACATTACAATAAATTTTCTCGGTTAAAATATTCTAGAATTTTATTTTTAATTGCCCTCTTCTTTGTCGGGGGTTGGGCTGTCTTATCTATCATTCGGCTCTTATTTTTTCCCGCCACGCCTCAATCTTCCCCTGCATCTGTTTCAACAGTTCAAAATAGACAAACAACACAACAAACAGGCGTGGTTTATAACGTTAAAACTGCACCCAATTTGATCTCTAATCAAGACTTACAAACCGCCGTTAATGGTGCAGTTGATCTCGCGAAAACGAAAGGATTACCCACAGAAGCGTTATCAATTACTTTAATAGATGTTAGTAAACCAACGGCTCATGCGATCGCCGGATTCAACAACACAATCCCTCGATTTCCAGCCAGTGTTTCTAAATTATATTGGATGGTTGCCTTCTTTGGCTATGCGGAAAAAGGATTTATTCCCGACGAATCCCCATTTTATACCGATTTATCCCAGATGATGCGAATTTCCGATAATGATGCAGCCAGCCGCATTGTCGATGCCATTACTCAAACCGAATCAGGAGATAATTTAGAAGGAAAATCCTTAGAAAATTGGATTAAAAATCGCAGTAAAGTGAATGATTTTTTTGATCAATCGGGTTATGAAGGAATTAATTTAACCACTAAAAATTATCCGATTACCGGAGTCGGGGAAGAACCCACAGGTCGAGATTTACAACTGCGAGAAAAACCTCCCTATTCTAAAGGAAATCTCACCACCACCGACCAAACCGCACGGTTAATGTATGAAATTTATACCAAACAAGCCATTTCTCCCCTTGCGAGTACCAAAATGGCTTATTTATTAACCCGTGATCTCAATCCCCAAGCTTGGCAAAATATTCCGGCTAATTCCGTTAAAGGTTTTTTAGGAGAATCCCTTCCTCCTGATATTTATTATGGTTCAAAAGTCGGTTATACCAGCCGTTCTCGTCAAGAAGTTGCCTTTGTTAGAACCTTAAACGATAATGCCATTTATATTTTAGCCGTATTTGGAGACGATCCCGCCTACGCCAAAGACGAAGAAATTTTCCCAAAAATTTCCCGTTATATTTTTGATCGCTTAAATCAAAACACCTTACAATCCAGTCCCGAAAAAGTCACCCAACTCAGTTCCCTCACCTTTCCCATGATTGGAATTGATCCTTAAAACCCGTAGGATGGGCTCTGCCCATCAATACCCCTTTAAAATAACATTTCCTGCGATCGCAATTTAGCCTTAAAAAAAGTACCCCAGTTATGCTTTTAGGCATTTCCTGACCAAACTTTATTGCTTATAATGTTAGTTTCTAATGATTACATTAAATTACTCACAACTTTTCCTCCGCGTCCCATAAAGTCGGAGGAAGAACTAGAAGCAACTCAAGATATCATCGATCAATTATTAGATCAAGAAAAACTGAGTCAAGATGAAAAAGACTATTTGAATGTGTTAGGTACTTTGGTTTATGAATATGAACAAAAGCAAGAACCTATTCCAGATATTTATGGCGTAGAATTGCTAAAAGTGCTAATGCAAGATAATAATTTACGTCAAAAAGACTTAGTACCAATTTTTAAAACCGAATCCATTGTATCGGATGTTTTAAAGGGAAAACGAGAATTAACCAAACGACATATTGAAGAACTTTCAAAATTTTTTCATGTGTCTCCCTCGGTTTTCTTCCCAAGACAAGAACAGTAGGATGGGCTCTGCCCATCAATACTGCTACAAAAAAAGCACTCTTAACATTAAGAGTGCTGAAATTATTTCAAAACTTTACCAACTCAGTAAAGCTGAATTAAAAAAAACTGAAAACCTACTTAATAGAGATTTTAGCACCAGCTTCTTCAAGTTTTTTCTTGATGTTTTCAGCATCTTCTTTGTTGGTAGCTTCTTTAACAGGTTTGGGAACAGCTTCCACTAAATCTTTAGCTTCTTTCAGACCTAAGCCAGTCAACTCACGAACAACTTTCAGAATCGTGATTTTCTTGTCGGCGGGATACTCATCGAGGATCACGTCGAATTCAGTTTTCTCTTCAACTTCTTCAGCCGCCGCAGCACCAGCGCCAGGAGCCGCCATCATGAAACCACCGACAGGAGCAGCAGCGCTCACGCCAAATGCTTCTTCGATTTGTTTGACTAATTCAGATGCTTCTAACAGCGTTAAAGATTTCAGTTGTTCGAGAATTTGATCAGTTGCAGCAGACATTCGTAAAACTCCTAATCGTGATCGAATCGGTTATGTTAGATACTTGATTGGGGATGCGGTGAAACTGGTTCATCCCATCAGAACAATCAATTGACTATGCGGCTTCGCTGTCAGACTTGCCATCTTTATCAGCATAAGCTTGGAGTCCACGCGCCACAGAGGCGGGAACTTCCTTGATGCCAACGGCCAGTTTGGTCGCCACTCCGTTGATAGCGCCTGCAATTTGAGCAATAAGTTGCTCTTTGGAGGGCAGATCTCCTAATGCTTTGACGTCATTTTCACTCAGCAGCTTGCCTTCCATAACGCCACCGCGAACTTCCGTTTTTTTGGAAGCTTTTTGGAACGCTTGGTAAGCTTTAATGGCGCTACCAATATCTTCTTTGACGAACAAAACTGCATTAGAACCCTTGAGCAATTTCTCCAACGGTTGCCAGTTATCCTGACCGTCGATAGCAATTTTCATCAAGGTGTTTTTCGTGACCTTGCAGACACTCCCGGAGGTACGAAGCTGTTGCCGTAAATTGGTGATTTCAGCCACAGTTAAGCCACTGTAGTCAATCACAATTGCCAGTTGAGCGTCTTTGATCGTATCCTTCAGTTCGGCAACAATTTCTTTCTTGTCTTCTAGGGTTCTTCCCATTCCTGTTGAACCTCCGATGACTAATTTACCCTACCAACAGCAGAATTTTTTCCACTAAAAAACCTCGGTTTTTTTCACCGAGGAAAAGACTTAAAACTCAAACATTTAATATAAAGACAGACAAATTAACTCAGCCTGTATTCTGTTTAGTTTTAACTACCTTTCACCTCGGCAGGATATTAAGCATGACGCTCCTGCTGTCTGCGGTTCCTTAGTCGTTTATGGTTTTGAATAATGCCCAAAGATTAATGATTACACATTAATCTTGAATTTGTCAAGCCCTCAAATATAGAAATCGGGTTTCTGAGAAAAATCTGAATTTGAGCAACAAAATTGGAATCAGAAACTCGGTTTCTGAGGTTTTCCCGGAGACAAGAAACCGGGTTTCTGCACTGAAAATCTGGACTTGTCCCTAAATTTGAATTAGAAACCCGGTTTCTCTGGTTTCCCTAAAGACAAGAAACCGGGTTTCTGCACTGAAAATCTGGACTTGTCTCTAAATTTGAATTAGAAACCCGGTTTCTCAGGCTTAGTGGGTCAAATTAAGCAACGTCCGCAATCTTCAGATCGCGCAGCGCGTTAATATCGACTTGAATGGAAGGCCCCATTGTAGACGCAATAAAGATACTGCGCCAGTAACGACCTTTTGCCCCAGAGGGACGGTTGCGGTCAATACAATCTTGCAATGCAGACAAGTTCACTAACAAATCTTGGGCGGGGAATTCCGCTTTCCCAAACATCACGTGAACAATCCCAGTCCGGTCTGCCCGGAATTCTAACTTCCCAGCTTTGAATTCTGCGATCGCTTGAGCGAGTTCAGTGGTGACAGTACCGCCTTTGGGAGAGGGCATTAACCCTTTCGGCCCCAACAGACGCCCTAATTTTGCCACTTGAGGCATCATATCAGGGGTCGCAATCAACAAATCGAAATCCAGCATTCCTTTCTGGATATCTTCAATTAAATCTTCTGAACCGACAATATCGGCCCCAGAATTCTGGGCTTCCGTGACTTTTTCCCCTTTTGCCAGCACAGCCACTCGAATCGTTTGGCCTGTCCCTTTGGGTAAAGTGACGGTGGTTCGCAGTTGTTGGTCAGTATATTTCGGATCGATCCCTAAGCGAATATGAGCTTCGGCTGCTTCGGGAAACTTAGCTGTAGCGGTTTCCTTTAACAGATTAATTGCCTCTAACGGCTCATACGGACGATCTTCAACCTTTTTTCTCAGTTGTTGTAATCGACGAGATTCTTTTCTTGCCATTCTATTCTCCTGGGGTAACTAACGAAGTTGAGCTTCTCCCCCACTAAAGGTTAACGTTGACAAGCCTTAAGCTTGCAATTGGGAGTGAGCGATCTTAATCCGCCACGGTAACGCCCATATTCCGAGCGGTTCCGGCTACAATTTTCATCGCTGCTTCGACATCGTTCGCGTTCAGGTCGGGCATTTTCATCTCAGCAATTTCTCGTAACTGAGCTTGGGTAATTTTCCCGACTTTCTTCCGGTTGGGTTCCCCTGAACCCCGTTCAATTCCAGCGGCTTTGCGAATTAACACCGAAGCCGGAGGGGTTTTTAGAATAAAGGTAAAACTCCGGTCTTCATAAACCGAAATTTCCACCGGAACCACTAAACCCACTTTATCTGCGGTTTTGGCGTTATACTCTTTGCAAAACGCCATGATATTCACCCCATGTTGACCCAAGGCGGGGCCAATGGGAGGAGCAGGGTTGGCTTTACCCGCGGTAATCGCCAACTTAATCATTGCTACAACTTTTTTTGCCATTCTTAGCCTTGTTTTTCAACTTGATTAAACTCTAATTCCACTGGCGTATCACGCCCAAAAATTGAGAGTAACGCTTTGAGTTTACTCCGTTCTGGACTCACTTCGATCACGTCGCCTTCAAAGTCCTTAAATGGCCCTGAAAGCACAATTACATGATCACCAATGGACATTGCTGATCGAACAACGGGTTCTTGTTGCTGTGCTTGTTTGAAGATGCGTTCCACTTCCGTATGGCTTAAGGGTAATGGTTTCACATGACCCCGACCTCGACCGGAACTCCGCTTTTGTTCAGCCCCGACAAAGTTAATGACGTGCGGCGTATTTTTGATCACCTGCCACGCTTCATCATCGATTTCCCAGCGATTCAGTTCGTTATTCCATTTCAGCCTCATCTGGATGAGGACATACCCTGGAAACACTTTCTCTTCGCTGTGTTGACGACTGCCATCTTTTCGCAGTTTAATCATCGGGGTGTGGGGAATTTCCACCTTCAAAATCCGATCCGCAACATCCAGGGTTTGCACCCGTTGTTCCAGGTTGGCTTTGACTCGCTTTTCGCAACCCGACGCCACTTGAACAGCATACCAACGACGTTCTCCGGGCTTAAACTCCTCGGAAATTTCGTCGTCGAGGTCTGCTTTAAAGTCTGAATGTTGTGATTCGTCTGATTTAAAAGTCATCCGAAGATTTGCCCCGACGCCCAACGAAAGAAATTATCTGCTAAATAGATCAAGCTAGCTGAGAGAGTGACCATCAACAAAACCCCCGCCGACTCACTTAAGAGTTGTTGGCGGCTTGGCCAGACCACTTTGTCTAGTTCTTCTTTGGTTTCTTTGAGGAAAGTAGAAGCGTTAAAACCAGACGCGGTTTCTTTTTCTTGTTGAACTGCAACTTCTTCCTTCTTATTGACCACCATGAACTCCCCTTGCGATCTTATGGTATCTCATAGTTCCTAATGGAGTCGCTTAACAACCCTCATGAGTTCGTCAGAAATTCTGACGGGGTGAACTACAACGCCCTAAGTTCCCTGCGCGTTCCGCATCAGGAACCTCTATCTTTTTTAATAATATCGAAGTTCGTTGCTTTAGGAGGCAGAAGGCAGGAGGCAGAAGGCAGAAGGCAGAAGGCAGAAGGCAGGAAAAATTTTTCCCTTGTCCCCTTGTCCCCTTGTCTCCTTGTCTCCTTGTCCCCTTGTCTCCTTGTCCCCTTGTCCCCTTGTCCTCCGCTCCCCGCTTGCTTTTCTGCATTCGGATCAATGCCCAGACGAAGTTTAGACTTACGCCTGGGCATTTTAACTATCCAGCGCGCCCTGGAGGACTTGAACCCCCGACATCAGGTTTTGGAGACCTGCGTTCTACCAACTGAACTAAGAGCGCATAGCGGAGTGGTTTTCTTTTTACCTTATCTAGTCTAACACAACTTCTCGATATTTGTTAAAAAAAATCCTAAAATCACAAGGGTTAGAGGTTGAACGCTGCCATTGTCTCTTAGAGCGGACGATCAAACCGCTGTTTAACGCGAGTGGCTTTACCAACGCGATCGCGCAGATAGTACAGTTTAGCGCGACGGACTTTACCTCGACGGATCACTTGAATTGTGGCAATGCGAGGGGAATGAACGAGAAAAACTCTCTCCACGCCGACGCCTTGGAAAATCCGACGCACCGTAATGGTTTCGTTAATGCCCCCATTCCGTTTGGCGATCACGACTCCTTCATAAGGCTGAACCCGTTCTTTGTTGCCTTCTTGAATTCTGACGCTGACTTTTACCGTGTCACCGACATAAATTTCTGGCAGGTCTTTTTTGTTGAGTTGTGTTCGGATACTCTCTATCTCTTCCGCTTCGAGAGTACGGATAATTTCTTGTGCCTTCATGGTGATTTCTCAAAACTCACAAGCCCCTATTATAGATCGAAACTGATCCTAAAATCTAGATCCTTTACCGAGATCCGCTCATGTTCGATCACTCCCTTGCCAGTTTCGTAGAATTAGGCTTGTTATGTGGGTTAGCGTTTTATGTCGCTTGTAACTTAGGGGCGAATGATGTTGCTAACTCGATGGGAACTTCTGTGGGTTCCAAAGCAGTCACCCTCAGACAAGCTATTATTATTGCAGGGATTTTAGAGTTTACAGGCGCGGTATTATTTGGGGAACGGGTTTCCCAGACCTTAGCCACACAAGTTGCGAATCCTGAAGTTTTTGTGACCATGCCGCAAGTGTTTGTAATGGGAATGGTGGCGGTATTAATCTCCGCCGGAGTCTGGCTACAAATTGCCACTCGGTATGGGTTGCCTGTTTCATCTTCCCATGCGGTGGTAGGAGCGATCGCAGGATTTAGTACCGTTGCGGCGGGATGGCAGGCCGTAGCATGGAAAACCATCGGGGTGATTTCCCTAACTTGGGTTGCGACACCCGTTGTGAGTGGGTTAATTGCAGCGTTCTTTTATACTGCCATCAAACACTGGATTTTAACCCAACCTGACCCCTATCGACGGTTTGAAGAGTGGATTCCTTGGTTAAGTAGTGCTTTAATAGCCATTTTTGGGGTGATCGTTTTTCCGATTCTGACTCCTTCTGTTGAAAAGATTGTAACAGCTTGGGGATTAACAATTCCGGCCCATGATATTCCGATTGGTCTTGGCGTTATAGGTGCGGTCAGTTTAACTTGGGTGAGTTGGCGACAATTAGAACCTTTTTCCTCAGCAACAAGTTCTGTTTCCCCAAAACAACGATTACAAAATTTGGAAAAACAGTTAGCCAGATTTCAAGTCATTAGTGCTTGTTTTGTTGCCTTTGCGCACGGGTCAAATGATGTAGGAAATGTGATTGCTCCTCTGGCTGCAATTTGGGAGGTCAAGAAAACTGGACTGGTTCCCTTAGCGAGTATTGATATTCCGTTGTGGTTATTAATTTTAGGAGGAAGTGGAATTGTAACCGGATTAGCAATGTGGGGGAAAAATGTGATTATGACCGTGGGTGAAAATATTATTTCGTTAGTTCCCAGTGAAGGGTTTTGTGCCGAATTAGCAACCGCAACCACCGTATTAATTGCCTCTCGTATTGGTCTTCCCGTTTCCACTTCCCATGCGTTAGTCGGGGGTGTGGTGGGGATTGGCATAGTTCAGGGGTTAAAATCCGTTCGGTTAGATACGGTGAAATCAATTGCTCTGGCTTGGATTATTACGGTTCCAACGGCGGCAGTATTAAGTGGAATTTTATTTAAACTTATGCAAGTCTTTAATTAAACGGAAATGTCAAATTTTCAAATAATTCGATACTCTTGCGATCGCTATAATCTCAAAATGGCTTTCAAAGCTTGGACTGATAACTAGGCAAGGGCAGGGTAAAGAGCGCCCCTACAACTAATAACTGGTGAGGTGATAACTGATAACTGACGACTGATGACTGGTGACTGGTGAGGTGATAACTGGTGACTGAAACCCGACATCGCTTATGCTATGTTTAGCTCAGGTTCTTTGGGGAACGTTTACCCCATGCCGCCATTTCTCTCGTTGTGCCTAGAGCAGAAAATAGATTGATGAGATCCTGACAGGACAGCGTTGCGTGTTTGGCGGATTAGCTGAATCAGCAGATCAATAAGAGGTTAATCGAGAATGGGGAATCTGGACAATCAACCCTCATCCTGGGGAACGGGAGAAAACCGCTCTCCAGAAGAAGTCCTCAATACAGTCCTACAGGATTTGCAACGGTTCCATCACCAAATGAAGGAACAGGTTGCCCAGGACATTGAGCGACTCCAATCCGATAAAGCACGCTTAATAGAAGATATTCAACAACTGCAAGCGGAACGTGGACGACTGCAATCTGAGCAGTTCCCAACGCTGTCTGATCCCAGTTCTTCCAATCCCGCTTGGCTGAAACAACTCACTCAAATTGTTGCCCATAATGTAGAACGGGCTTTAATCGCACGGATTAATCAAATCAAAGAAGCCACAGATCCACCGTTGTTGGCTTCTGATCCAGGGGGGTTAATTCCAGTTTCTGATGTGGAGCATGAGGAACTCAATAGTCGAGAGTTAGAAGCGGTTTTAGAAACCGGTCTGAATCACACCTTTCAAGGGTTACAGGCGGAACTGAGCAACTATCAAAGTAATCTGACTCAGCGCTTAAACCGGATGCAAACCCTCGAGCAGCAAATTGAAGCACTCCTAGAAACGGTGGTGACTCGTTTACAACAACAACTAGAGCCATCTAGGGTTCCCACTCCTCCGGCTTTACCGGAACCAACCCGCTCACCTAAGCCACCCTCCTTGGTGACCACCCCCAAGCCGGCTCCGGCTCCCCCCGGTGGCGTGCAATTGGGTTTGTTCTTGGCGTTGCTGTCAGCGGTTTCTCTATCGTTATTTAATGTTTGTCTGAAAATTCTGCTCAAAGGGCCCGCTCCCCGTCAAATCTTTGGTTTATTTTCCTTAGAAGGGATTATCACGCCGGGATTAGGGAATTCCTTGTTAATTTTGCTACTCCGCATGATTGTGGTCATGGCGTTGATGCCGATTCTGGCTTCTTTCTTGTATCCTCCCGTTTGGACTGACTTACGACGCTTTATCGAATCGGGCGATCGCCGTTTGATGACGACTGTGATTAGCAGTGGGTTTTTCTTATTTTTATCCCAAGTTGCTATTTATATCGCCATTGGCGAAATTCCCACCGGAATTGCGATTACGATTTTCTTTATTTATCCGATTGTTACCGTACTGGCATCCTGGGGATTATTTGGGGATAAACCCACTCTCATCCGCATTTTAGCGATGATTACAATTTTGGGCGGTGGGGTTTTATCGCTACCCAACTTTTTTAAAGGGGCCCAGGGGAACTTACAATTAGGGGTCTTTGCGGCGGTCTGTGCCGGGATTGCCTTTGCCGGATATGTGTTGTTAACTCAAATTGCGGCGGGCAAACTGCATCCGGTTCCCTTTAGTTTGGTCAACTTTGCCTCAATTTTTGTATTCTCTGCGGTGAGTTTGATGGTGTTACCCGATAACTTAGGCATCCGTATTGATCCGGGAATTTGGCAAGGGTTAATTATTGGCGGTCTGGTGTTAGGGGTTTTGACCCTATCGAGCTATCTGTTAAACAACTTTGCCATCCGTTCCGCTGGCGCAGCTTTGGCTTCTATTATTGGGACTGCGGGGCCAGCCTTAACGGCTTTATTTGCATTCTGGATTATTGGGGAAGCACTAACCATTCAACAAATTTTGGGTATGGTTTTAGTGATTTTGGGAGTGGGAGCCATGAGTGTAGAACGAATGGTTGGCGCCAAACGCAAAACCGCATAAGAGAAGGCAGAAGGCAGAAGGCAGGAGGCAGAAGGTGGAAGAATTAAAAACTGATGACTGATAACTGATGACTGATAACTGATGACTGATGACCAAACAACAATTCCCGTCGCCTTAACTATTGCTGGATCGGATAGTGGGGGTGGGGCTGGAATTCAAGCGGATTTGAGAACGTTTTCGTTTCATTGTGTCCATGGAACGAGCGCTTTAACCTGTGTAACGGCTCAAAATACCTTGGGGGTGACAAGGGTTGATCCGTTACCTCCTGAAGCGGTGGTGGCGCAAATTCAGGCGGTGGTGGAAGATATTGGGGTTCACGCCTTGAAAACAGGAATGTTACTCAATGCTCCCATTATGAAGGCAGTGGCAGAACAATTGAACGGGCTGAACAGCATACCGATTGTGATTGATCCGGTCATGGTGTCTCGGACAGGGGCTGTATTAATTGATGAAGCCGCTGTCCTGATCCTACGAGAGCAGTTGATTCCTTTGGCAACCCTTGTCACCCCGAACCGTTATGAAGCGCAACTGTTAAGCGGGTTAGAAATTGAGAGTTTGGAGCAGATGCAAGCGGCGGCTCAATCAATTCACCAGTTAGGTGCAAAAACGGTACTGGTAAAGGGAGGTGGCATGAAGGGTGAATTAAGAGGGGTTGATGTGTGGTTTGATGGCGTCGAGTTTCAAACCTTTAGCACTGAAAGGGTAGATACACCCCATACTCATGGCACAGGCTGCACGCTAGCAGCAGCGATCGTTGCCAATCTCTGTCTTAAGAAAGATTTACGAACGTCTATCGAGCAAGGGAAACTGTACGTGACCCATGCTTTACAAGCGGCATTAGCTATTGGCAAAGGTC
The DNA here is from genome assembly GCA_048595135.1 of Planktothrix sp. GTDB lineage: Bacteria > Cyanobacteriota > Cyanobacteriia > Cyanobacteriales > Microcoleaceae > JBMDYE01. The sequence goes on from JBMDYE010000090.1 coordinate 30,379, forward strand.
AAGGGCCTGTGGGACATTTCTTTCCCCTACGGTCTGATCGGTCTTAGCGATTTTGATTATTCTGACTGAAACGGTAATATCGGGAATGCCGCCAAGCTACCCTATTCGACTGCAAATCGTCTTGAGCGGGATGGGGACTCGGAGTCGGTTGGGGTTTAGCATCTTCGTCTGGAATTAAAGGGGTTGAATGTCTCAACACATCACGCTGAACTGCCATTAAGGCTTGTCTTACAGCTTTTTTCACCTCCTCAATTAAGGTTTCCCGTCCCCGTTTTTGTTGTTGCAATAAGCCTTCTTGACTGGACGCATACAAAGGTGGTAAACGGTTGAGGGCATAAGTTTCTACTTCCACCCGTTTAATATACTGCGATAGCCGAGGAGACAAGGATGCTACTTGTCGCTTTACTTCCTCAGCCACCAGATCTTCCATGATGTTGTGATATTTCCGTGTCGGATTTAGGGGCATGGTTTTCACCTACTAGAGTAACAAAGCTAGAGGCTTGACGGGAGCTTTTTTGTTACTTCTAGTTTAACTGCTTTCTCTGGCCCCTAGAAGAGTTAACCGTACAATCCCACAGGAGATTAACCGACCCACCCATCTCGAATCGAGGCGTCTCGGCGACTAACGGGGTCAGGTGCTGTCATGCGCGTATAACGGCGGGTTCTCTCATCCACCACTTGAGTGGGTACTTCTACGGTTGCAACTGGAGTGGGAATATACCGGGCAGGTACGGTCTGGGTGATTTCAAAGGCTCTAGCAGAGGTTTCAACGGGTTCAGGAACGGCAGCAGAACCCCCTAAAGTGACTAACGGGGTTGAGTGTCTTAACAAATCCCTTTGTACTGCGGCGATCGCTTGCCGAACCACCGTTTTGACTTGCTCCCCATATTCTTTTTTGCCGCGTTTATATTGGATTTGCCAACCTTCTTGGCAGGAGGCATACAAGGGGGGTAAACGGTTGAGTGCGTAAGTTTCGACTTCAACTTTTTTAATATATTGAGCCAGCCGAGTCGGTAAACCAACCCATTGACGCTGGACTTCCTCGATTACGAGTTCTTCCATAATATTATGGAATTTACGAGAATATTGGTTAGCCATACTGAGCATCCCTGAATTTATTATCGTGGTTAGTGGTTAGTGGTTAGTTAAAATTAAATCTTCAATTCGTTTTAAATTGGCATCTCCTGCTAAATAACCAATTCCTCGATGAAGATGAAGTCGTAATTGAGTAGCAAGGGTTTCTGGATCGGTTGCTAAACCGTCATTATGGCAACGTTGTTTCAGGGCAATTAGTAATAAATCACCCCAGTCGCCACCAAAGACTTGCCACGTCATTTCGACATTACTATCAGCCGGGATGGGAACAGGAGAGGGGGCTGTCGGTTCAGCCAGGGAACGACACAATGCCCAGCGGCAGAGGATGTTCCAATTTTCGATTTTTGTAATTCGCTTCAGCTTGGTTAGCTGTTCTTTTGCTGTTTGAGAAAGGCGTATTCTTTCAACAGGCTGTTCCATCCGTACTAGAGAAATCCGCAGGTTTTTCATAAACTTATAATTTTTTTATACCAGAATTGTGAAGAAAGTTTCAAAGAGTTTCGCATAAATTTACACAATCTTTATATTAAAGACTTTGTTTTTCAATTTCTTGTAAAAAATACGGAAATCATAGAACAATATAACAAAATACAACCGTAAAAACACGCAAAAATAGGTTCAGGAGTCTATTTAAAATTACCAAAAGTACCCCGATTCAATCCGAGTTTGACGTTGAGTTGCATCATATTTGAGTAAATATTCATGGGCGATCGCTTCTTGTTCCCGTAAATTTTTAACTTCATTTTCCCCAATTTCCGTATCAGTAGAAAGTAAAATAACCTGATGACTGGCGGCGGGAAAATAACGTTCCACTAAGTTTTGGCGGTGGGAGGAGTCCAACCGACCGAGGGGGGTATCAATTGCTACAGGTAAATTTCGTCCTGACACCCGCGCTAGTCCCCATAAAAATGCGATCGCCAGCAGTTGCTTTTCCCCCGCAGACAGGCGATGTTTCTCCACGGGTTGACCCTGGGGATCATACAGAGATAAGCTAAAATCCTCGGTAGCAATTACAACCCGATGTACTAAATCGGATTTATGCAATAAATAACGGAAACATTCCGTCACTTCCCCTTCTAATTTATTCAATTTTTTTAAGGTTAGTTTTTCTTTGAATAATTTTAGGGTTTTCTGAACTTTTCCCACCGTATCAATAATATGATTAACGTTTTTTCGATCAATGGTATTTTGGCTATATTTTTCTAACTGTTTCTTGGCTTTCTCATATTGAGTTTCCCATTGTTTACAGCGTTGTTCTGTCTCCTTAAGTGCGTTTTCAAGATTCACCAGTTTAGCTTGCGCTTGCGTGACTTCTTCTAACAGTTGTTCATACACTTCTGGCGGTGCAGCAACCGCTAGTTGTTGCTCAATATTAGAAATGGCTTCTTCGATTTTTTTTAAATTTTCTAAACAATCTTGCCCTTGTTTAAATTGGTTTGGAAGTTGATGATCTAACACTTGATTTAAGTGATTAAAGGCTTTTTCATCAAGGTCTAAAAAAATATCAGATTGGTCAGCAGAAACAGCAACTAAGCTTTGATAATCTTCTTTTAAAAAGCCTTGAATTTCTGTTAACTGTTTTTGAGTAATAGCCAGTTGATTGAGATAATCTAATAATCGTTGATCTCGTTCTAAAATTACATCCTGCGCGGCGGCGGTTCGTTGCCAAGTGAGTTCCTTTTCTCCTTGGGTTCTCGCTTGTTTTAATAAGGGTTCAATTAACGTTAAGGGTAAGGTTTCTGCTGCGAGTTCCCCAAGGCGTTCTCGTTGTTGAATGGCTTTTTCTTTTTCGGCTTCTAATTGTTGTTGTAATTGGCTTTGTTCTCCGGCGACTTTTCCTCCTTCCCGTTTAAATTTATCCTTAGCCGCATATAGACTTTTTCGAGCAGTTCCAGCTTGTTCTTGTAACTCTAAAATCTGTTGTTTGGCAGTCTCCCATTCGGTTTTATAATGATTGAGATTTTTCTCAATTTCTTCTAAGGTGGCTAACTCTTTAGAGTCGGCTAATTGTTTTCGCTTCCGGTTGGTTAAAATATCTAAATCAACGGCTAAACGTTCTGCTAATTCTAACCCTAATAAAGATTGAATAGCCTGAACCACAACAGGGGGGGTACTATCCTGTTCTGCGAGTTCTTTGACTTGTTCGCCATCAAATAGAAATAAATTAGAAATACCGATGGGAAAAAAATCTTCGATGCGTTCATCCCAGGTTTCCGCCCAAGCGGAGTCCGGCCATTCATC
>JBMDYE010000091.1:0-8587 GCA_048595135.1 Planktothrix sp.
AAACCAAGAAGGCAGAGATTTAGGAAAGGTTGCACTATGACTTTTATTATTGCATTCTGTAGCCAAATGTAAAACATTGGTTGGATAAACCATTGTGCGGCCTAACCAATTTGAAACATTTTTACCAAAGCCACTTTCAACTTTAGAATTATCTCGTTTTTTATCAACTTCACTCAGATTTTTAAGCCGCGTTTTCGCCCAATCTCCCATGGGAACCATTACACTTTCTTGATACATTTTAAACTGTTTCTGCTTATTGAACTGTAAACAGCGTTCCCAAGCATCTCGAAAGCGATTAGGCCATTTACCGGGATAGCTATTTTTCTTGTGCCACATATATTCCTCAGTCCATAGCCAACCTTGTTTTTTCAGTTCTAAAATTAGTTGAATAACGTAATGATGTCTTTCGCCGTTAACCACTTTTTCTTTAATATTAAGAATAAAAGTTCCATTGGCTTTTAAAACTCTCTTTAATTCTTGAGAAATCGGTAAAAACCAATTCACATATTCATCAGGTGTAATTCCACCATAGGTTTTTTTGCGACTATCTGCATAAGGAGGAGAGGTGACAATTAAATCAACGCTATCAGAAGGCATTCCCTTTAATAGATCTAAGCAATCTCCTAAAATAATTTTGTTACACCACTGTTGCTGATTTAAGTTGGCTACAGTCTCCATCTCTACATTAATTCTCAAGTTATCTCTCCTCATCAATCACAGTCTTTTATTGAATCAACCCTTCTAATTAATTAAACATCAACAAATTTTACTCGTTAAGAGCGATGCTTTAACAGATATCAAGACTTAAATCAATCGTAAAAATTGACCCCTTGGGGTAATTCTCTTCAACGCTGATTTGACCGCCATGAGCTTCAACAGCCATTTTACAAAAGGCAAGTCCCAAACCAATCTGAGAAGTTTCTTTCATCAGAGTTCCAATCTCGTATCGCTCAAAAATACTTTGTCTTAATTGAGGAGCTACCCCTGGCCCTGAATCAATCACTTGAATTCTAACTTGTTGGGAGGTTGGATAATCAACTTTTAATAAAATGCAGCTATCCGCGGGTGAAAATTTCATCGCATTGGATAACAAATTTTCTAGAATTCGACGAAATAAAGTTACATCAACTTTGACAAAATGACCGGGTTTAGGAAGATGCAACACTAACTCTAGTTCTTTTTGAGTAGCAATGGCACTTAGTTCTTCAACAACGGAGGTGCAGAGATCGCAAAGATCAATCTCAACAAGATTGAGGAGCATCTTTCCTGATTCTAATTTTGCCATGAGCAGCAAACTATCAATTAAAGACTGCAATTGTTGACTGGCTGTCACAATTTGTTTAACTTTCTGCGGTGTGCGTTCGGGTGGAAATTTAGGTCGTTGCATCATTTCTGCGGCGAGTACAATAATACCGAGGGGATTGCGTAAATCATGAATCACCATTTTCGAGAGATCTTCACGCAAACGCAGCGTATCTTGTAACGCATCGTACTGTTGCTTAATCCGCAACATGGATCGCACTCTCGCCCGTAGTTCTAAGCCATTCACAGGTTTACTAATAAAATCATCGGCTCCTGCTGCTAAACACTGAAATAAATCTTCTTTATTCGTCAGTGCTGTTACCATAATGATCGGAATATGTTGCCAACGAGAATTTGACTTAAAGATTTCGCAGAATTCAATGCCACTCATATTCGGCATCATCACATCCAACAAAATCAAATCGGGCAGAAACGATTCCAGCAGTTCTAGTGCTTGTTCACCATTAGAGGCATAGTTTAATTGATAACCCAGATTGTCTAGTAAGGTATCAATCACATCAAAATTATCGGGTTCATCATCAATAACGAGAATTGAAGGATACTCTTCCATATTTAATTCACAATCTCCCTTAACAAGTTTGAACTAACAACGTTTGAATTTTATCCACCAGGGGTTTGAGCTTCACGGGTTTAGGCATATACTCATTCGCCCCCGCAGCAATACATTTTTCTTGATCACTGGGCATGGCTAATGCAGTTAAAGCAATAATGGGAATAATGGTGGACTGTTCAGCCCGAATTTGTTGAATGGCTTCTAACCCATCAACTTTTGGCATTTGGATATCCATTAAAATCAGATCAGGATGTTGAGTTTTGGCAAGGGTAATCGCCTCTTCTCCGTTTTTGGCGATCAGCAGCCGATAGCCTCTACCTTTAAGATAGCTGGAAATCGTCAGAATACTCGCTTCGTTGTCTTCTGCTAATAAAATTAAGGGAGAAGATGAGGTTTGAGTGACAACGGTTTGGGGTACGACGGGACTACCCCCAAGATCAGAGGCGATCGCAACCTTTGTTTGCTCCGGCGGTTTTTGTCCTTGACTTTGCTGTGGCGATCGCAATTGTTTCAGAACGTTATGGAGTTGAGTTCGGTTAATCGGTTTCACCAGGTACTCCGCCGCACCCAAAGCTAACCCCCGCGATCGCTCATCCACCACCGAAGCCACCACAACGGGAATATCCTTCGTTTGAGGGCGTACTTTCAGTTGGTTGAGAATTGTCCAACCGGAAACATTCGGTAACTCGATATCCAGAATAATTAAAGCTGGGTTAATTCGCAGAACTTCTTGAATGGCTCCTGCACCATAGGAATAGACAAACGCTTCCATGCCCACTTCACTGAAATACCGAGTCAATTGATCTGCGGATGCTGGAGAGTCCTCAATAATTAAGACTCGTAAGTTATCCGGTGGTAAGCTAAAACCATGACTCGGTTGGTTCTGGGGTGTATAGCTTCCACTGGGTAAGGCGAGATAGGGTAATCGCACCGTGAAACAACTTCCCCGTCCCACTTCACTGGTGACAGTGACCGTCCCCCCATGTAATTCTGCCAGCCGACGAACTAAGGATAAGCCTAACCCCGTCCCCGCGTATTGGCGATTCAAACTACTGTCGATCTGGACAAAAGACTGAAATAACTTGTCCATATCCGCTTGAGCAATGCCAATCCCCGTATCGATCACCGATAGAATCAGAAACAACTGGTCTTGTTGTTGTTCGGTTTGCACCACTAGCTTGACACTACCACGCTCTGGGGTAAATTTAACGGCATTGTTCAGTAGATTAATGAGCAACTGACGGATGCGACGTTCATCAACGGCAATATCAAATAAGTGTTCCGGTACTTCCAAGGTGAGTTGAATATTCTTTTTAATGGCTTGTTGTCGAACAAAAGTTAAACTGCTCTGACAGAGGTAATTCACACTAACCGGAGCCATTTGTAACTCTAATTTGCCCGATTCGATTTTAGATAAATCTAAAATATCATTAATTAATTCCAATAAATGTTTACCACTACCTTCAATGGTTTGAATCGCCTGTTTCTGGCGATCGTTAATCGCCCCAAACACGCCTTCTTGCAACCCTTCCGTCATGCCTAAAACAGCATTTAAAGGAGTTCTTAGCTCATGACTCATATTCGCTAGAAACTCATCTTTCAAACGTGTTGCCCTCGCCAGTTCTGCATTGGTTAACAATAATTGATCATTGGCTTGACGAATTTTAGCTTCCGCTTGCTTCTGCTCGGTAATATCTCGGCAAACACAAATCAACGCCCCACTTTCAGCTAGGGTTAAAGACAGCCCCTCATGGAAACTGCTGCCATCTTTGCGAATCGCGATCGCTTCTCCCTGCCAATACCGTTGCTGCATCAGCACCGGAAACACCTCTCGTTGAATGCGATTGGTTTCTTCAGGCGTATATAACTTTGTCCAACTCTGACCAATGAATTCATCAGCATTGGTGTAACCAAACATTTCCAGATGGGCTTTGTTAACATAGGTGTAGCCGTCCCCCTCAAAGATGCCAATGCCGTCAATAGCAGCTTCGATCGCACTAAGCTGACGTTTTAAAGCTTGTTCAATCGCTTTGCGATCGGTAATATCCTTCAGGAAACAGTAATGACCATTAAACTGACCATCCTGATCCACAGCCGTCACCATGGTCACCTGTTTATAAAATAGCGAACCATCTTTGCGAACACCCCTAGCTTCTGCTTCCACTTTCCCTTGTTCAAGCATTGTTTGATAAGCCGCTTCCAGTAAAGGGATATCGTCAGGATGCACGGTTTTTTGCCACTCCATCCCCACCAGTTCTTGGGGTTCATAACCCGCAGGTTGAGCATAAGCTCGGTTTAAAGAAAGATATCGTCCCTGCTTGTCTAAGCGGGAAATCCCCTCCATCGCATTTTGAAGGGATAACGTTAATTCCTGTAACTCAAGCTCGATTTGCTTGTGATCCGTAATATCCGTAATCGACCCGATAATCTCAACCGGATGTCCTTGGGAATCACAGATCAGGCGCATTTCATCCCGCATCCAGCGATAAATCTTATTTTTGTGTAAAACCCGATATTCTAGAACCAGGTGTTTCTGTTGAAATACCCTTGAATATTCCGACAGTGTTTTAGCATGATCTTGGGGATGAATCAGATTAATCCAAAAACTTGATTCTTGTAAAAGCTCATTAGGTTCATAGCCAAGTAAAGCCTTAATATTCTCACTGACTGAGGTGGTTTTGTAACTTGATGGCTGACAGGTATAGAGGATAGCAGGACTTGAAGATAAGATAAACTGCAACCGTTCCTTAAGAGATTCTGCATGAAATTCCGCTTGTTTTCGAGCGGTGATATCTGTACAAATGGCTAAGAATTGAATCGATTTACCGGGGTGATTGAGAAAGGGAACAACGGTCATATCCACCCAATAGTAAGTCCCATCTTTGGCTCGGTTCTGGATTTCTCCGCGCCAAGTTTCTCCTCTATTAATGGTTGCCCACATCTGCTTAAAAAATTCAGGAGAATGATAACCGGACTTGATCAAGCTATGAGTATTACCGATTAATTCCTCACAAGAATACTTTGAGATCTGACAAAATTGTTCATTAGCATAGGTAATGATGCCTTTGGCGTCCGTAATAGTAACAATTGCAGCTTGATCAAGGGCATATTTAAAATCCGATAACTCTTGGAGGGTGCGGTGTAATTTCTGGTCAGCTTGTTTTTGCTCAGTGACATCCTCCACCAAGTGAACCTGGGCGGCGGGTTGTTTAAAAGCATTCAGAATTAACGCACTGGTAACATTCACCCATAAGCTTTGACCGAGACCAGAAACCAGTTTTGTTTCAAAGGTGCTGGCACTTATGGTTTTGTCCAGCAATTGTTCCATTTGTTGGGTAATTTGCTGTTGTCCCTGGACAGAAAGAATCTCTTGAATCGACTGTTGCAATAAATCCGCTTCAGAATAGCCCATCATCTCAACTAAGCTTGAGTTGACGCGGGTGAGTTGCCCTTCTAAGTCAGAGATCGCAATCCCGACTGGGCTTTGTTCAAAAATCTGCCGAAATCGTTCTTCACTTTGTCTTAATTCGATGGTACGTTGGGCAATGCGCTCTTCGAGTTGTTCATTGAGTTGCTTGAGGGCATCAATGGCGGTTTGTCGTTCGAGTTCGGCGCTGGCTCGTGCTGCAAAGACTCGCAACATGGAAAGCACTAATTGGGGTTGGGTGATCGGTTTGCTATCGACAATAGACAAACATCCGATGATTTCTCCTTGTGTATTCCGCAGGGCAATCCCGACATAACTTTCAGCATTCAGGGTTTTCAGGACTTGATTCGTGGGAAATTGCTGCTGTACATCACTCAAGCAAATGTATTCTCCCAGGTTAACCGCCAAATTGCAGGGGGTATTTTCAATGCAGCAACTTAGATTCGGCTGCACTTGACCATCTAACCAAAAGGCGGCAGATTGCAACGTGTTATCTTTTTGGGTCGCCACCATCACATAGCGAACCTTGAACACATCCGCAATATACTGAACGAGTTCGGTGAAAAAGTTCTCCCCTGCGATCGCCGCTGCCCCTTCGACTAAACTTTGAAAAGCTGCCTCCGCTTGTTTGCGCTGAGTAATATCTCGAATAATAATTAAAACTTCTTGTTCATTGAGGGGGACAATCCGAACTTCTTCTTGATACCGTTGACCGTCTCTGTCAATCTCCTGTTCATAAATTTGTACTTCCCCGCTGGCTAAGGCGAGAGTGGTATAGTGTAGCCGTTGAGTGGCTAAGGGTTCGGGAAGCAGATCCCAAATGGAGGGATTAGGAAGATCTTTGTACTTTTTAACAAGTTGGGACGCTGCACCACTGAGAAAATCCTGATATTCTCCCTGGCTATTCATTCGCAGTAATAAATCAGGAATTCCTAGAATAATGGCGCGTTTGGTTGCCTCACTTTGTTTGAGAGCCGCTTCAACTTGCCGTCGTTCTGTAATTTCTCGTTGGGCTTTTTCGTAGGCTTGGGATTGTTGGATGGCGATCGCCACCTGCACGGCAATCCGATCGAGAAGTTCTAAATCCGGATCTTCCCATAAGCGCGGACGTTCACATTGATGCCCAATTAATAAGCCCCAAAGCTGCTGATCCACCAAAATCGGCACGACGAGATTGGCTTTAACTTGATAGGTCTGTAGCAGGTCGATATAGCACTGGGGATAACCTGCCTCATAAATATTAGAGATGGCTTGCTTTTGCCCTTGACCATACAACAGGTAAGACTTCTGTTGGAAACAAGGATCGGTGATTGTATCTCCTAACGCGGGTTTCCATTTCGGTAATACGGCTTCAGCGGTGACAATTCCACTCCAATCCGGGTTAAATTGGTAGACTAAGACGCGATCGCACTGCAAAAATTGCTGGACTTCCGCTACGACGGTATCGAGGATGGTTTGTAACTCCAAAGACGCGCGAATCCGAGTGGCAATCCCACTCAGAAGCTGTTCTCGTTCATTTTTTTTCCGTAGTTCTGCTGTCCGTAGTTGTACGGTTTGTTCGAGTTCTGTATTGCGCTTTTCGAGTAACTCCTGCTTTTCCGTTTCTAAACGGCAAACCTTTTGTTCCAACACCTCCACTAAGTTATACATTTCTAGTGGGTTCAGGGTTTGCAACAGGGTTGTTTGAGTCACAATACCGACTAACTCGCCGTAATTCCCAGTCACCACCACTCGACTTAATCGTTTTTCTTCCATTAAGCTTTTAGCAGCCCAGAGGGAATCCTGGCGGTGAAGGGCAAACAAAGGGCTACTCATCACATTTCGGACTTGAATTTGGTTGAAGTTTAAATTCAAGGCTTGAAATTGAACAATATCTCCTTCGGTGACAATTCCGATCGGGATCAGATGATGACCCAGTTCGGATTCCTCTGTGATTGGGGGCTGAGTTTCAACAATCACCACTGAACTGACACGATGCTGGGTCATTAGTTGGGCAATATGCAAGACTGGGGTTTCGGGTGCAGCGACGACCACCTTAGAGTTCATGGTTTCTGAGACTAACCGCAGTCTGAGCAAATCAGCGGGACGGAGCAGTTGTCGCAGGGTTTCATGGGTTAGCAATCCAATCACCTGTCCCTGATCGTCCAACAGGGGGAGATGGCGGATATGATGGCGTTGTAACAGATGGAGAGCGACAAAGATATCGGTAAACTCAGATTTCCGTAAGGTGATCACACCCCGACTCATCACATCTGCCACCGTTCGGTTCGTCAAGGGTTGCCCTTCTGCACTGAGGCGCACGACATCCCGTTCTGTTAAAATTCCCACTAACTGAGACTTTTCGACGACCAACAAGCAACTCGCACGGCTATCTTCTTGCAGGACGTTTCCCTCGGTCTCACCCGGTTCTAACACAGAGCAAGTTCCTCTTGCCGCGCTCATCGAAGCGATTGCTTGAGTAAAGGATAGATCCGGTGCAACCAGGAGGGGGTTAAAAATGATTGCTTGTTCTAGCCAAATTTCCGTTCTCATACTGCCTCCTGCCTTCAATTCTTAATTTTTAATTCTTAATTCTTTTGTAACCCATTGATGACTTGAGGGTCAGAAACCAAACATTAAACTTACGTTTAATCTTTTTTATTTTAAATTAAAAAATAAACTAATTTTATTGTATAAACTATACAATAGAATTTTAATATTTTAAAAGAAAATTAACATCAGCAAATTTACTGAGATTAAATTCCGTAGATTTACGGAACCCCCCATTGATTAACTGTTAAAATCGTCTACCCCAGTTAGGAAACTCAAATGCTTACGGCTTTTATCCCTTCAGTTAAAGTTGCGATCCCGTGAGGCGACGGCTACTTCATCGCTCTTTCTACTGAATCGCTCAATTGTTTTACTCTGAAATCAATCCTTTTTATTAATTTTTTCTCAAATAAAATTTTACAGGTTGAAGGTTATTCCTTAAGACTCAATTTGATTTTAACCCTTGAATCCGGGTCGATTGATGGACAGAGCATCGTCCTACAATCAAAATAGGTTCCCAGGTTAACCCCAGGAACCTTAAAATTTTTAACGGGATTAATTAACGGCGACCTCTGCGAGTCCCAAAGGAGGAACGCTGGCGAGAACCGCTACTCCCAAAACTCGGTTGACGTTTTTGGGTTGACCGTTGGTTGGGTGAGGAACGTAAATTGCTACCTCCAACACCTGAACCCGTTGAACGGGTGGAATTGGGAGAGGTTGGACGATTCACCGAACTGGACGGGTTGCGAACCGTT
>JBMDYE010000092.1:0-3055 GCA_048595135.1 Planktothrix sp.
TACGAACCCTGTCAGTAGAGTGAAAAAGCTTAAGGAGAATAATCAAATTGAGCGCTACTTGTCAGAACAGGAACTACCTCGATTACTCAATGTCCTGAATGCCCCGCATTCCTATGGCATCGAGAATTTGACTATTGTTGCTTTGGTGAAATTTCTGCTCATCACAGGTGTCCGTAAGCGTGAGGCAATGGATGTTAAATGGACGGATATTAATCTGGATACAGGTGTATGGCTGCTTACCCATAATAAATCGGGTAAAGCTCGTCACATTAATTTGAATCACGAAGCCCTAAATATTATCAAAGCTATGCCTCAATTTAGCGGATATGTATTTGCTAATCCTAAGACGCTCTTGCCATTCAACGACATGCGTAAAACTTTCGACAAGATTATGGATAGCGCCAATATTTCCAATATTCGAATTCATGATTTACGTCATAACTTTGCAAGTGCAGCAGTCAACAGTGGTCAGAGTCTTTTTATCGTCCAACATTTATTAGGACACGCATCACCTCAAACGACCCAACGTTATGCACATCTGCAATCTAGCACCCTAAAACAGGCATCCGAACAAGTCGCCTCAGTCATTCTGCAAGCCAAAGTTGCTTAGTTAAACCACTTTTACCGCAATTTAAATTTTGAATGGATATGCCCTCACAGGCATATCCAGAGGACTTTTTTATGTCAATTTTACCTAAATCACAAGAAATTGTTCTAACCGAAAAGCAACGTATCTCCGATAGCCTAGAGTCTCTATCACATGGTCATTCACTCATCCAAGGCGGAACTGGAATGGGTAAGAGTACCTTTGTGATGAAATATCTTGCTCAAAACCATCAAATCATCATGTTATGTCCTCTTGTCGCACAAGTAGAACAGCTACAGCAAATTTATGGGGATGATAATGCTTATGTATTTATTCATGGCAATCAAGCTATTTCAAAGAATGACATCCCTGCCATTATCAGAAAACATTTGGTAATGACCTACGATCAATTTGCTAAATTCGAGCCCCACCTTTCATCTAAAGCAATCATTGTTGTGGATGAGGTACAAAAACTCTATTCCGTAGGAACGTATCGTGAAAAGCCAATACAGTACATTTTAGAAGTGGTGAAAAACCAAAAGTTTGATCGAATTGTATTTTTGACAGCAACCTTAACCAGTCATCTTTTCGAGAAACTTAATATTCAAATCAGCCATTACTACAAGTTTGCTCAAACTGCTCAGCAACAGCGTTCAATTAGTATTGTTAATCCTACTACATTTAATTCTCGTTACTGGGTATACGATGTACTCATACGTTTGAAGAAACTTCGAAAAGAACAGTGTAAAAAAGTGATTGTCATTCGTGTGAATGATATCGAGATCGCCAAACAGGTGAAGGAAATCTATAAGAAAGAAGGATTCAACATCCAATTGATTAATAGTAAGGAAATGTCTAATCCTGACTGTCAGGAATTATTAAGTCTTGAGCGTATCAATACTGAATATGATGCTGTGATTTGTACATCTATTTTAGATGAGGCCATTAACCTCAAAAATAGTGATGAGGAGATTGATAGTATCCATATCGTGGGTAATAGCACGCACCCAGAAGAAATTGTTCAATTTATAGGGCGATTACGTGTAGCTAATCCACCTGTTTATATTCATCTACCAGCACCTATCAATAACGCTAAAATTAATTTCTTTAAACAGCATACAAAATATGTTGCTCAGAATAATAAAACCTACCATGAAGTTAATCTTTTTTTAAATGAGATCAGAGTTTTTTTGAATACTGAACGATTTACAGGTTTTGAGGATATTGTTTCAACCAAGATTGATAAAACCAAAATCATGAATGGGTTAACGAACGGGCTGATCGGCTGCAAAGGCTTCTGGTCTGATAACAAAACGATCGGTCTCAATATTGCAAGTCTTGTGGCTCGATTCTATCGCTTGGATACTCAGCAGTGCTATAGCAATGTCAACTACCTGAAACAACGCTTATTACAATTTTTACCTGATGCAAATGTCACTGTAATCAACAATAACAACCCACTCCCTCAAGAAATTGAGGATGCTTTTAATGAAAGTGAAAAATCATTGGAAGAACAGCGTAAAGATGCTGTTATAAAAGTACGTCGCTCACTCTTGCTTACATTACATAAGGTTAAGACTTTCAATGAATTCAAGAAAAAGATTGATCATCTCCCGATCCATGAGAGCCCTGAATTTGAGGATGATGAAAACCCTATCCGTATGGAAATCTATGAAGAAGCTATGCAGCTTTCAGAACGACTAGATAATCTCAAGGATGTATGCCAGTCAATTAAACATGATCATACAGATAAAATCATCAAGCTCAGCCATGAATATCAAAGCAACCCTATTGTTATTAGTGTGATGCAACAGTTACGTACAGCCTATCAACGTAAGGAGTTCAAGGAGCAAATACACAGTTATGATGAGCTTACACAGCTCATGAATAAGGGGCTACAAAAAGTTACGGATAAAAAATCCATTATGGAGTCACTGAAACGTTATCCTGATAAGTATGTTGAGGTGACAGCAGATAACACTCTACAATTCAGGGCTGGTAAATCTATTCTTTTTTTACAGAAATACTGCTTTATTCATGTGTTTAACGTTAAGAAACCCTATCAGTTGAAGAAAGTACAATTCAAGAGCTTAACCGCCTTCGGATATGGGTTTAATGAGTTCTCAGTAAGAACCAAGAAAACCATGCTCTTAAATAAAAAACGATATAACGCTCGTACAGGACAGTTAGTTGAGGAGTAATTAGCTCAGTCTAATTTTTACAAAACGAAAATGGCACTTGATGTGCCATTTTAGAGCAAAAGCTAATAATAGGCTTATTCATCTAAATATATAAAATTCATCATTTTATTTTAAGCAACATCCTCTAAAGGTATACTAAAAATATTCTCTGTTTTATCTGGATATATATATTTCATTTCTTTAACATTTGTAATATTCGACAAAAATTTAAAAATAGAGTCAGGTGTCACAAGTATCCTTGTTTGAGAAACAATAGTATTTTCTAACA
>JBMDYE010000093.1:0-18096 GCA_048595135.1 Planktothrix sp.
TCCTACGGTTTTCAATTTTCACTGATTTAGCTAAACTATTAATATTGATTGTTAGTGAATGTTTCCTCGTATGTCTAAACTTGATTTAATTTTAACCTATCCCAAAACTCAGAAATGTGATCACGTTGATGTGTATCATGGGGTTTCGGTTGCTGATCCCTATCGATGGTTAGAAGATTTAGACTCAGAAGAAACGAAAGCTTGGGTGGAAAGCCAAAATGCGGTTACTTTTGCTTTTTTAGAAAAAATCCCAGCCAGAGAAACGATTAAAAACCGCTTGACGCAACTGTGGGATTATGAAAAATATGGGATTCCGTTTAAACAAGGCGATCGCTATTTTTATTTTAAAAACGATGGACTGCAAAATCAAAGCGTTTTGTATGTTTTAGACTCCTTGGATGCAGAACCCCAAGTTTTACTTGATCCAAATAAGCTATCAGAAGATGGTACAGTGGCGTTATCGGGAATTGCCCTCAGTGAAGATGGAAATTTAATGGCCTATGGGTTATCAAGTTCCGGTTCAGATTGGCAAGAGTGGAAAGTTCGAGATATTAATACCAAAGAAGATTTATCGGATCATTTAAAATGGATTAAATTTTCTGGTGCGTCTTGGACACATGATCATCAAGGATTCTTTTATAGTCGCTATGATGAACCCCAGGAAGGAAAACCATTAGAAGAGGCAAATTATTATCAAAAACTCTACTATCATCGCTTAGGAACCCCGCAATCTGAAGATAGTTTAATCTATGAACGCCCCGATCAAAAAGAATGGGGATTTAGTGCAGGTGTCACTGAAGATGGCAAGTATTTAATTATTGTGGTTTGGCGAGGAACTGAGTCCAAAAACCTGATTTTCTACAAAGATTTAACCCAACCTAACACCCCTGTTGTGGAACTGATTTCAGAATTTGAAGCGAGTTATGGGTTCATTGATTATGAAGGATCAATGTTTTGGTTTACAACGGATTTAGACGCGCCTCGCAGTCGAGTGATCGGGATTGATATTAATACCAAAACTTGCCAGGAAATTATTCCGCAAGCGGAGGAAACCTTAGAAGGAATTAACGTTTTAAACCATCAGTTTATTGCCTTTTACTTAAAAGATGCCCATACTCAAATTAAAATCTTTAATTTAGATGGGTCTTATGTTCGAGAGGTAGAATTACCCGGAATTGGTTCGGCGGGAGGATTTGGGGGGAAACGTCATGAGGTAGAAACCTTTTATAGTTATACCAGTTTTACGACCCCTAACCGAATTTATCGATACAATATGGTAACGGGAGAAAGTACCCTTTATCGACAACCGAATATTGATTTTAACTTTGATGACTACGAAACGGAACAGATTTTTTACACCAGTAAAGATGGGACACAGATTCCGATGTTTATTACCTATAAAAAAGGGTTGCAACGAGATGGAAATAACCCGACAATTTTATATGGATATGGGGGATTTAATGTTTCTTTGACTCCCTCTTTTTCGATTAGTCGGTTAGTGTGGTTAGAGATGGGGGGAATTTATGCGATCGCTAATTTACGAGGCGGCGGCGAATATGGGGAAGATTGGCATCAAGCGGGAATGAAATTAAAGAAACAAAACGTGTTTGATGACTTTATTTCCGCCGGAGAATGGTTAATTGAACATCAATATACTTCTCCTAAAAAGTTAGCAATTATGGGGGGAAGTAATGGCGGTTTATTAGTGGGGGCTTGTATGATCCAACGTCCCGATTTATTTGGCGCCGCCTTACCTGCGGTGGGGGTGATGGATATGTTACGTTTCCACAAATTTACGATTGGTTGGGCTTGGTGTTCTGAATATGGTTCACCGGAAAATCCCGAAGAATTCCAAACGTTATATTCCTATTCTCCCCTGCATAATTTAAAGCCAGAAATTGCTTATCCTGCCACATTAATTACCACCGCAGATCATGATGATCGAGTGGTTCCCGCCCATAGTTTTAAATTTGCTTCAGCGTTGCAAGAAAAGCATTCTGGAGAAAGTCCGGTATTAATTAGAATTGAAACCAAAGCCGGACATGGTGCAGGAAAACCCACCGCTAAAATTATTGAGGAAATTGCTGATGAATATGCCTTTTTAGTGGGAGTTTTAGAGATGAATGGTTAAGAAGCAGTAGAGACTAAAAAACCCGGTTTCTTAAAGAAACCGGGTTTTTGGCTTAACAGTATTTACTGATGATTGATTCTTAATTCTTCTGACTCTGTACGGGCGGGAAAACCCCGCCCCTACTGTTCCCTGTTCCCTATTCCCTATATTACTGATTTTTTTCGGTATTGGGTCGGGGTGTAATGCCTTCTAAATTGGGTAAAATTGTCGGGTTAGGTTGATCAGGTTCGGGTTCATTTTCCATTAAATGACTAATTGATTCGGTGAGTTGACTAGGGTTCATAAAGATAATTTTAGAATTGGGGCTTTGGCTGAGAAGTTGATTGGCTTCTACATATTGTTTTTTGAGTAAAAAGTTAATAAATTCAGCGCTATTGGGCTGCATCCCTAACACCTCTGCTAACACTCTAATCGACTGGGCTTGTCCTTGGGCTTGAGAGATTTCAGCTTGTTTTCGGCTTTCCGCAACGCGCTTGCGTTCCATTGCTTCTTGTAACGATTTAGGAGGTGTAATATTTTGAAGATCAACCCGAATAATCTTAACTCCCCAAGAGTTGGTCGATTCTGCTAAATCTTGTAATAATCTCGTATTCAGTTGTTTGATTTTAGATAATAATTCCTCCAAACTCATTAAGCCAATTTCTGCTCTAAGGGTGGTGAGTACCAAATTAGAAATTAAAACTTCTATTCGAGAAATTTCAACATTATAATAATATTGTTTAATATCAACAATTTTCCAAAAAACAGCCGCATTAATTTTTAAAGTAATTTGATCTTTCGTAATCACTTCTTGAGGTTCAATGTCTAATAATCGTTCCCGGGTTGTATCATAATAAACAATTTTTTCAACAACAGGCCAAATAAATTGTAATCCTGGGTTAAGCGTCCGTTTATAAATCCCCAAGCGTTCCACAACGGCTTTATCGCTGGTACTAATCACTTTCACAGAAGCATTCAACGTTAAGCCCATAATTAAGGGAACTAAGATGCCTAGAATATACTGAAGCATAAGGTTAAAAAATAATAGAATTCAAGTTTAAGAATTCACGTTCATCTTAGCATAACTATTTTCCGAGTTGGGAATCGGGAACAGGCAGGCGTAGAGAATTAGTCTCCCTATACAGTTTTTGATAAATTAAATTTTGCGGGTTCTATCTCCAAAAAATGATAGTGATCCGGCTCAGAAGTGCCATGTACGGTAAGAACAATAGCCTGAATTAACGCTTTCGCTTTCAGTAACATTTCTTGATATTCTAATTCAGGATTAGACAAAGCAACAATTCCTCCTCCTACCCCCATTGATGTTTCCTCTGGTGTTAAAATAATTGTGCGAATAACAATATTTAAGTCCGAGGAACCATTCAACCCTAAAAAGCCGATTGACCCTGAATAAATCCCCCGTGCTTCTTGTTCCAATCGATCAATAATTTCCAGGGTTCGTTTTTTGGGAGCGCCCGTCATTGATCCGCCTGGAAAGGCAGCTTGAATACAATCAATTACGTCTAAACTTGATGCTAAATGTCCTCTAACCGTTGTGACTAATTGGTGAACCGTTGCATAGGTTTCTACTTCCATTAACTTTGGAACATGAACCGTCCCCACTTCACAAACTTGTCCTAAATCATTGCGTAATAAATCCACAATCATTAAATTTTCTGCTTGATCTTTTTCACTGGTTTTTAACCGTTGTCGGAGAACTTCATCTTCTTCGTGGGTTTCTCCCCGGCGTAATGTGCCTTTGATGGGTTTTGTTTCTACCCAACCTTGAGAATTAATGGTTAAAAATCGTTCTGGAGAAGAACAAGCGATCGCCACATCACTAAACCGGAAAAAGGCAGAATAGGGCGCCGGATTGATCTGACGTAAAACGCGATAAAGGCTCAAAGGTTCGGGCGTTGTATCCGTCTTAATTTGGTTTGTCAAACAAACTTGATAAGTTTCGCCCTCGTGAATTTCATCCAAACATTGATGAATATCAGAAATATAAGTCTGAGGCGATCGGCTAAAGCGAAAAACCACAGGTTTATGATTCCCTATTGGAACAATTTCTGGGAGAGGCTCTAAATTTTTAAGCTGTAATTTGATTTCTTCAAACCACGCTTCTGCTTCTGCCTTTTTTCCCGTTTCAGTCAAACATAATAAATACAGTATTTGCTCTTGGTGATCAATAGCAACCATTCGATCTGCTAACAGAAACATGGCATCGGGTAAGGCAGAATCATGAACCCGTTGCGATCCACATTCAGCTTTTAATTCATAACCAAAATATCCAACAAACCCGCAATTAAAATCAAACGGGAGATCGTCAGAAGACTGACTCCGAATCTGAATTTCTCGTTTCAAATAGTCGAAGATGCTTTCCGTCTGGCGGGTGATTGTCTTCGATTGCGTTACAATTAATTCTTGAGTCGGGCTATAGTAGCGAACCAAAAGACTATTTGCACCCTGATCATCCCCCATAAACGAAAAGCGAGATAGACCCGGTTCCACTCGGCTACTATCCAGCCAAAAGGCATTCGTTGACTTAGAAAACAGATGAACAAACAACCGTTCTGAATCAGGATAAGTCTCAATTTTTTGGGTATGAAGTTGAAATTTAGGTTGTAATTTTTGTTGAAATTTGCTATTATTTAGAAATGAAAGAACTTGAACCCCTCCTACCCATTGTTGTCCTGTTTTTGGGGATTGATTTTGAGTGAATTGACGGCTGAGATCTCTAAAATTTTCTAAAATCACCCGTCCAGATTCAGTACAAATCGACTCAGGATGAAATTGAACGCCCCACAGTGGTAACGTTCGGTGTCGCAGTCCCATGACCAGTCCCTCTTCTGTCCAGGCGGTTTTTTCTAAACAGTTGGGGAGGTTATCGTCAACCAGGAGAGAGTGATAACGGACAACGGAAAAAGGGCTGGGTATTCCTTTGAATAAATCCAAATTATTGTGATAAATTTTGCTCAGTCTGCCATGACGAACTTCAGGCGCATGGATGACTTTACCGCCATAAATATACCCAAGTCCTTGATGTCCTAAACAAACCCCCAATACGGGGACAGGCGGATGTTCAAGAATGAGGCGACAGATGCCAAAATCTTCGGGTTTTTCTGGACGACCGGGGCCTGGAGAAATCACAATATTATCAAATTCTAATTGCTGGAGTTCTTCCCATGTCATCTGATCATTGCGGATCACCAAAGGTAAGATCCCATTAACTTCAGCAATCAATTGATACAGATTAAAGGTATAAGAGTCATAGTTATCAATAATTAAAGTTCGCACATTAAACCTCAACTTATCTGAAATACGGGAAAGAAGGCAATAGGCAATGGGCAATGGGCAATGGGCAATGGGAAAGAGTTATTAGCTACATTATCAATTATTCGTAGCAAACATTTTTTGATTCTATATTAGCAGGATTCAGAAAACAATAAAAGTAGAGACGCGCCATGGCGCGTCTCTACACGAAAGGGCACGTAGCTAATATTTAAGGAGCGGATTTAATCACACCCGAATGTCCGGCAATTTCTCCAACAGGTTCAGACCGTCCGCCTAAATATTTTGCTAAAAATTCTTCGGCGATCGCATAGAAATGCAAACGATTTTCAGGACGAGCAAACCCATGTCCTTCATCGGTATATAACGCATATTCAACCGGTTTTCCGGCTTGTTTCATGGCATCAAAAATTTGTTCACTTTCTGCCTGTTTTACCCTAGGATCATTCGCCCCTTGACCAATTAATAGAGGTTTTTGAATTCGATCCACAAAGAATAACGGCGATCGCGATTTCAAAAATTCTGCTTCCGTTTCTAAGTTCCCGACTCGATGATAAAAATTCGCTCGGATCGGTTCCCAATACGGCGGAATACTTTGCATCAAGGTAATAATATTACTGGGGCCGACAATATCCACGCCACAGGCAAAAACATCTGGAGTAAAAGTTAACCCAACTAAGGTGGCATAACCCCCATAAGACCCCCCCATGATCGCAATTTTATCGGGTTGGGAAATGTGATTTTCAATTAACCAATTCACCCCATCAATGAGGTCATCGTGCATTTTTGCCGCCCATTCTCGGTTTCCCGCATTGACAAAGGCTTTACCGTATCCCGTAGACCCTCGGAAATTGACTTGTAAGACCGCATAGCCTCGGTTAGCTAACCATTGGGCTTCGGGATCATATCCCCAAGTATCTCGCGCCCAGGGGCCACCATGGACTAACATGACCGTTGGAACTGGATGATCAATTCCCATCGGTTTTGTTAAATAACCATGAATGGTTAACCCATCTCTAGCCGCATAAGAAATGGGTTCCATTGGTACTAACGGCAACCCTTCTAACTTGGGTTTATTCGTAAATAAAAAGGTGTGGGTTTTGCTAGGGCGATCGTAAACGTAATAATAAACAGGCCCGTCATCCGCCACCATACTAATTAACCATTTATCGTCATTTAAGGTGCGGCCAATGCCAAATTCTGCCCCCGGACGAATTTGTTTAATCGCTTCTAAATCTGCCTCAATACTCGGATCAAGAACCTGCCATTCTTCCTTATCTTTGTAGAAAGAAACTGCTTCAATATTACGAGTAATCGGATGGGCTAATAAACCCCCAAGATCATATTGCGGATCTTCAGCAATTACGCTTTCTTGACGACTGCTTAAATCTAAGGCAATTAACCGTTCTGCATTAGCATCATGGTTGCCCACCATATACAACGTTTTACCATCATTTGAAAAAAAGGCAGCCCCGCCTTCTTCATCAGGCCCCCAATGGCGGATTAGTTCCCAAGCTTGTTCCGGTGTGTCGCGATAAAGTAAATCATAACCCCCGTCGGGAGTGGTGGCACTGGCGGCGCGAATTTGAAAGTTAGCGTCGGCTGTCCAACTCACAATATTACCAGGATTTTCGGTATGAAATTCCACCGCCCCGTTTTTTAAATTAATCTTATAAACATCAAAAATTTGAGGATTTCTGAGGTTTAATCCGACTAAAATTTGATCAGGAAAATGGTGATCGATGTTGATCACCTGCGCCAGTACCCCTTGGAAGGGGGTTAAGTCGCGAACAATATTCGTCTGGATATCCACTAAATACAAATGCCAGTTTTCATCTCCATCGGAGTCCTGAGCATAAATCAGTTGGTCGGTGTTATATGTCCAGAAAAAAGCCCGAATACCGCGTTTTTTGTCGTTGGTGAGTTTACGGTCATCGGTTTCGCCAACGGTTTTTAACCAAACCTGGAGAACGTTGTTCTCGTCGGGGGCAATATAAGCCAGATATTTGCCATCTGGCGACAAACGGGGACTCGTCCGTTCTGGGTTGCCAAATAAAAGCTCACGAGGAATTAAAGGTGGCAGTTCTGTTCCAGGGGTCATAGTTGATTTGTTGTCAAAACTTAACTTTTCCTATTTTGACAAAATTATTGAAGGAAGGCAGAAGGCAGCTATGCAGGAGGCAGAAGGCAGCTATGCAGGAGGCAGGAGGCAGGAGGCAGGAGGCAGAGGGCAGGAAGAAGGAGGAAGGAGGAAGAAGGAGGAGGAAGAAGAAAAGCATTTTCCCCTTGTCCCCTTGTCTCCTTGTCCCTCTCTGCCTTCTGCCTTCTTTCAATAATTCGTTATTATTGGAAAAAACAGAAAGTAACAAGCTCACCCCCGATCTCAACTTACTATGAGAGATATTTCCGTTTTTTCCGCTTGTCCAGTTCCCCTTGAACAACGCCCTGTTAACGAATACCAAGAACTTAAAGACGCTTGGTTGTTTAATTGGGTAATGCTTGATTGGCCCCAATATCTCAAAAAATTAGCTTGGGTTTGGGTGATTAGCTGGATTATTTTCTGTCCTGTCGCCGCCGCCAGTTTTTCACCGGGGAAATCCCCTGGAGAGTTTATTCTGGGTGCGGCAACAGGAGCTAATGTTGTATTGGCTTTGGTGCTAATGCGATTATCGTTAGGTTGGTATTACATTAAATCCCGCTTACTGAGTCGTACCATTTTTTATGAGGAGTCAGGCTGGTATGATGGTCAAACCTGGCTGAAAACTCCCGAATTTTTAGCACAAGACCAACTGATTTTCACCTACCAAGTCCAACCGATTTTAACTCGGTTACAACAAACCTTTTATGGGTTAGCAGGGTTATGGATTTTGGGTGGATTAATGTGGGCTTTCTTATTAATGGGTTGATTTACAAAAATACTTATGACACGGGGAAAACGAACACAGGCGGCAGAACTGGAAGTTAGACTGTTACGGGAAGGACTGGTGGAATCTACCCATCGGGTTCAAGCAACGGTCTGTGACAACCGAGGACGAGTGTTATCGGTGGCGGGAAATTCTGACACTGCGACTTTTATCCGGTCTGCGCTGAAACCGTTTCAAGCGTTAGCCGTCACCACCACTGGAACTTTAGAACGCTACGATTTAACGGATCTTGATTTAGCGATTATTTGCAGTTCTCACCAAGGAATCATTGAACAAGCCCGTCAAGCCTTTAATATCCTTTGGCGGGCGGATATTGACCCGGTACAACTGCAATGTCCGATTCCACCGGGAAAAAGCAGTCGTCTGCAACATGGCTGTTCTGGAAAACACGCCGGAATGTTAGCGGTGTGTCAACAATGTCACTGGCCGTTAGACACCTATTTACAACGGAAACATCCGGTTCAACAGTTAATTATTAGCAAAGTGGGGGATTTGTTAGGCATTCCAGCCGATGAGTTTCTCTGTGCGGGGGATGACTGTGGCGCTCCAACTTATTATATGGAATTGGGGCAAATGGCAACGTTATATGCTCAATTGGCATCCGGTGATAATCTCGATATGGAACGCATTGTCCGCGCCATGACCCATCATCCTGAAATGGTCGCCGGAGAAAAATTGTTTGATACGGAGTTAATGCGTTTAACGGAAGGAGAATTGGTCAGTAAATCCGGCGCTGAGGGGGTTCAATGTGTTGGACGCGTTGGCGAAGGAATGGGATTAGCGATTAAAGCAATGGATGGGTCAAAACGGGCTAAATACGCCGTTGCGATTCATCTGCTTCAGCAAATGGGTTGGGTGAGTCCCACCATCGCTGAAAGTCTAGCGGAAACGTTTCTGACCCTGAACAATTTCAAACGTTTGGATGTGATTGGCGAATTGTCTTTACTTTAACGGTATTTTTAAGGCTTCTAACGGGTTGTGGGCGGGATGACCTCGCCCCTACAACTTCTGACGGGTTGTGGGTGCCATGACCCCGCCCCTACGGTGATTGTTAATTTAATAACAATTACCCACAAACTTTTTTCACAGAATCTAGTTGATTAATGTGATCCCACCACGTTTTTAGTTTAGGTGTTTGAGCAGTAATTTCTTGAAATTCTGGGGTTTTTGACAGATAGGTAAAGATAGGAATCAGGTAGAAATCTGCAAGGGTTAATTCGCTACCTAATAAATAGGGACTCCCCACGGTTAAAGATTCGATCGCTTCTGCGGCTGCTTTTGCAGGGGCGATCGCATTTTTTACCGCTTCTTCATCAGTTTTTCCGCCTTGATTGGGTACAATAAAGCGCTGAATCACAATCGTTCTAATGGCAGTTGGATAGAAATAGTTATCAATAATTCCGATAAGCTGACGCATCCGCGCTTTGGATAAGGGATCAGATGGGGTGAATTGATTATTAGCTGCAACGATATCGAGATAGTCGGTAATTGCCGCTGTCTCATAAATCACGTTTCCATCAATTTCTAGGGTAGGAACTTTACCAAACGGATGTTTAGCTAGGTATTCAGGTGACTTATTTTCACCCTTAAACATATCGATTTCGTGGAGGGTATATTCTGCACCTGCTTCCTCCAGTAATAAGCGAACAGTTCTAACATAAGTGCTGAGTGGAGTCCCATAAACCGTAATTATTGCCATTAGCTGTAAATCTCCAACTTAAAATTCTACAATAGCAAAATTATTAGGGTATTAACTACAAATAACGACTCATAGTTAACTACGATGTTGTACAAGTTGAGAAAGCTTTAACCTTAAATCTTGAACATCTCCAGGAGGTGCTAAAACTGTGCTTGTGGCATCCTTAACTCTCCTAAAATGTTCTTGCAAAGCGAATTGGCGGATCGACTCCTGTTCCTGTCCTAAATGTTCTAGAACAAAATCCAGTAACTCTTCATCGGTTAGGTGTTGTAATTGGTTAATCAGATTCTCAGACATATCTTCTATCTCCATTAGGATCAGTGTAAATTATCATCCGTTGAGTTGGAAATTCTCTAGGTTGGATTACAATACATAATTCTCCATTTGGCAGGAAGTCAACTAACCGAATATAGCACCTCAATTGTGCAGTTAACTCCCGTGCAATTAAATATAATTCCCGAAGTTGGGCTGAAGTTGGCTCCATTTTAACACAATTTATCGTCAGAATTTATCTGACTATTTGATCTCAAGCACTCCCCCTAAGCTAATATTAAATTCCGTGACTTTTTCCAATCACCCAATGCCGTCTAAAAAAGCGAGATAAGGCAGATTCTTCTAATTGTAAAACAATCGGACGACCGTGAGGACAGGTGCGAGGTTTTCGCGTTTTTATCCATTGATCGAGTAAGGTTTGCATTTCCGTTAAACTTAACGGTGTACCGTTGCGAATCGCACTGCGACAGGCGGTTGCGACTTGCGCCGCTTCTAAATTTCCTCCTAAACTCAGTTCAATTAAAGCTTCTGTACAATCTATCCGTTTTGCTAAGGGTTCTGGTGCATTTCTTGCCACCCAAACATTCTCACCAAAAAGCTCAATTTCTAATCCAATTTGTTGTAATTGTTCGAGTTGAGACTCGGATAAGTTTTGTAAAATAACCGCAGGTTCCAGGGGAACTAATTTCCACTCTTCGACTAACTGTTCAAATAAAACCCGTTCATGGGCAATATGTTGTTCAATTAACCACAGTCCAGAGGAATGTTCCGCCACAATATAGGTGTTTAAAACTTGGGCGATCGCTTTTAATTCTAATTGATTGAGTTCGGATTTAGAATCAGATTTTGTCGCTTGAATGGAACGATTAACTTGATAGTTCCCTGACGCTTCCGACACTTTTAAAAGGTTTTCGACTCGATTTTGAGGGAGGGAAATAATATCAACATTTAACTGTAATGCTTGTTCAATTGCAGCTTGGATTTGTTCTTGCCAAGTTTTGAGATTTTGTAAATAAATTTCTGATTTATCGGGGTTTCGGTTCCAATCAATTTGTTCAGGAGAAAGATGCAAATGAACAAAACAAACAGGATAGCGATCGCGAGGACAAGTTCTCCCCATGATCGTTAATATGGTTTGTTCTAATTCCAGCGATCGCACCATTCGACCATTAATCGCTATTTTAACCCAATCGGGTTTTTGGCGGTGACAGCGATCAGGTAATCCCACCACTAATTCTATTTGTTGGATTTCTGATTCTAACTGCTCAGATTGAGAATTAGAAAGTGTTGATTCTAGGGAAGTAACAACTTTCAAATATTGTAAATCACTAAACCGAATATTTTTAACAATTTGGGGTAAAATATATTGAGCATTAGCACCAGGACTGATTTGCAACCAGGGATTCTTCCCTTGTTGAATTTGCCAAGTGACGTGAGGATAACATAAAGCGATTTGTTGAATGATTAACTGAACGCTTCTTAATTGTTGGCTAAAAGAGGGTAAAGATTGACGACGATTTTGCCAATTTTCAAATAAGTTTGAAACGGTAACAATGGTTCCTGGTGCGATCGCCAAGGTTTCAATCTTTAAAGGTTCTCCTTCATGATTATATTGTATCCGCCAACCACAGTTAGAGGGAGCGGTAGAAGCAGAACGGCTAATAATTTCTAAATCCGATAATTGAGCTAAACTGTGTAACGCTTCCCCTCTAAATCCTAAACTGGTAATTTTAAATAAATCGGTAATTTTATTAATTTTGCTGGTACTGTGGGGAGAAGCCGCTTGTTTGAGGTTTTCTAAATCCATTCCTAACCCATTATCTGCCACTTGAACGCGCCATTGTTCCGGCCATAATGAAATTGTAATTCGAGTTGCATTCGCATCTAGCGCATTTTCAACTAATTCTCGAACCACTGCTGCTAACGAGTCAATTACTTCACTCGCTGCAATTAAATTGACAACATCTTTAGGAAGGGGACGAATTAATTTCAAAACTGCACTCATAAAGAATCAAATTACTGCTTATTTTTTAAGATCAAAGGCTCAAAATTATTAATCCTAAAAAATACTTAGATTCCCGATTTGTAGGAGGCATACCTCCCCGCTGAGGAAACTTAAATTTTAGGGTTACTGTTTAACTAATTTAGACCTTATAGATCTAAAAAATAAAATGTTTTTAGGGTGATTTTTTTATAGGATTTAATATGATGTTAATTTCCATCAAGCCTTAGCTTTTTGAGCAAAATATTTTGACATAGTTTTTATATTCTAACCTATTTTTTATCAATTTTTTGTTGATATAGCACAACCCATTACAATTAGGACACTTCTAAATCCTGAAATTCCTTTACCGCTGACTGTTCCCTGTTCTAAGAGTGCTACCCACTCTTAAAAGCTAAAACCCCGGTTTCTTGTTTAAGCCTAGGCTGGAAAGAAACTGGGGTTTCTATAAGCGTTACAAAGGATCTAATGATTAAACCGAGACAAAATCCTCTGCACTGATTAGGCTACTATCAACCCCAAAGAGTTGAGCTAACTGCTGTTGGGTAGTTGCTAATTGAATCAGCGTCATGCCGTTAGTGGAAGTAATTTGTAACTGTTCAAAAGTCAGACCTCCTGTTAACGCAATCCGATCTTGACCATCGGTAAAGTCGGTAATGTATTCTGTGCCAAAACTGGTGGCAATCAAGAAGCGATCGCGACCCTCACCACCCGTTAAGGTATCATTATCGACATCGCCAACTAACCAATCATCCCCAGCACCACCGAGTAAGATATCCTGACCCGTACCGCCATCGAGGGTATCATTCCCCAAATCTCCGAAGAGTTGATCCGAGCCTTCATTACCATCTAACAGGTCATTGCCTTGACCACCATAAATTGTGTCATTATCGGCATTACCAGAAACGGTATCTTCTTGTTGACCGCCCCAGAGCAGATCCGAACCTTCATTACCCTCTAAGATATCATTACCGTTATCTCCAAAGAGTTGATCATCACCCGTACCGCCTTGAGCTTTGTCATGACCTTGACCGCCAAAGAGCAAGTCAGTTCCTTCACCACCCAGTAGGTGATCCTCCCCTGGGTTGCCTAAAAGGGTATCATTGCCAGCATCTCCCGTCAGGACATCATGACCTTGATTACCCCAAGCCAGATCATCCCCATTACCTCCTGTGATGGTATCTTGCCCTTGACCACTATAGGCTTGGTCATCTCCATCACCAAGGCTGAGAAGATCATTGCCTTTAAAGCCATAAACTTGGTCATCACCGTCCAAAGCCAGGAGAGAGTCATCCTCCGGTGTTCCTAACAAGACATCAGGTTCGTTAGTGCCGTTCAGGGGATTTTGGATGTCAGAATCATTCGGTGTACTAGGGATCTCCAGAACAACGATCAGATCGGACGGATCAAACACAGGAGTTGCTGAAGCAGTGGTTTCGGGGAGGGATGTTGATGGGGGAGTGGATGTTGGTGTTGTTGTCGGTTCCAGGGTCGGTTC
The DNA here is from genome assembly GCA_048595135.1 of Planktothrix sp. Taxonomy (GTDB): domain Bacteria; phylum Cyanobacteriota; class Cyanobacteriia; order Cyanobacteriales; family Microcoleaceae; genus JBMDYE01. The sequence goes on from JBMDYE010000093.1 coordinate 13,798, forward strand.
CGGGGTCGGTTGTGCTGCGGGTTCTGGGGTTGGTTCTGGGGTCGGTTCCGGGGTCGGTTCCGGGGTCGGTTCCGGGGTTGGTTGCGGGGTCGGTTCTGGGGTGGGTTCTTCCGTCAATTCTACGGCTGGACGAACCGTTGGGTCATTAACTTGCACCGTCTCCATCCGAGAGAGGATCGCCTCTTTGGTATTTTGAGCGAGGAAGTTTTCAACCGTGACTGTTCCCGCCGCTAATTCTGGAAGTGCTGTCGCAATTTGACCCACTGAGACCGCCTGCAATTTGGTAATGTCGGTGGCGATATCTGTACTCGCCCCACCGCTAGCAACGAGATCTTTGACCATTTCGTTGCCCAGTGACATAATTTGAGCAGCCGCAGCAGCACGAGCCACCAGTTCAGTTGGGTTAATTTTCGGGTCAGAGGCAGCCGCTTGAGTAATTGCTTCCTGGAGCACCACTTCAATCGTTTCAGGCTTGCTTAAATCGACAGCACTACCAGTACCCAGCGTGGTCGCGATCGCAGCAATCCCACTATAAGCCAGTTGAGCAACTGCGGTTTCCGATACCCCCTCGATAAACTTCGCCATCTGGACGATCGTGTTTTGCACCTGAATCATGGAACCAAACACAGATACCCCGTTTGTATCCCCTTTGGCGATCGCTTCTAAGGGGTCGTAGCTCCCCAAATCAACCTCTGTCGGCAGCCCCAACGCCGTTTTTACCCGTGTTTCTGCCGTCGCCGGATCGATACCTTGTTGCGTTAACTCAGCGATCAGGGTTGTTAATGGGCTGACAACCGTTGAATCCAGGGTAGAAGTGAGGGGTGTTGCCATCAGTAAGTCAGTTGCAGCATCTACCCCACTGAGGATGTCCATGCCTCCCATTAAGACAAACTTGCCTTCGGTGTAGTCGAGTTCAGCATTTTGGTTAGTATCATATTTCTCGATATCTACGCCCAGATCGAAGCTACCATCTGCTTTGGTAATCGTAAAAGGTTCGTCTTCATCGAATACCCCGTTTAAGTTGCCATCAAAGAACACCTTACCGTTAGTGATATAACCGTCGATGACACTACTGTTAAAGGATGCGCTTACGCCCTTTGAAGATCCAACTGGTTTAGGTTCTAACTTATACTGAAAATTCTCAACCTTGGTCACACCTTTGATTACATCACTATTCCGGCGATCCAAAATTTTCCATCCCGTGGCTGTCTGGATCAACTGATAGTCCGCTGCTTTGCCATCTAAGGTTAAGGTATCGTTACCGTCTCCTCCGTCAATGATATCGTTACCATTTCCACATTCAATCAGGTCATCGCCCCCATCACCATATAGAGAGTCATTTCCTTCTCCACCAACGAGGGTATCCTTACCTTGGCCCGCCGCCAGGCTATCGTTTCCTGCTTCTCCTTTGAGAACATCATCGCCCTCGTGACTATAGAGCTTATCGTTACCCTCACCCCCATTCAGGTAGTCATTCCCTGCAAGACCCTCCAGGAAGTCATTCCCCTGTTGACCCAAGAGCGTGTCATTTTCTGCTTCGCCTTTCAGTGTGTCGTCGCCCTCACCACCATTGAGGTAGTCTTTACCGGAGCCGCCTTTAAGAATATCATTACCGGCTTCACCTTGGAGAAAGTCACTGCCATCTTCTCCGTCTAAAAGATCTGCACCAATACCGCCGAAGAGATAATCATTGCCTCCTGCACCATAGAGTGTGTCATTGTTGTTGCCGCCGTTATAGTTCTGGCCCTGTTTTCCATTATCTTCGCCATAGATAACATCGTCCCCCTCTCCACCTTTGAGCAAATCGTTGTCGTGCTGACCATAGAGAATGTCATTATCCCCCCCACCTTCAAGGCTGTCATTCCCCAAATAGCCGTGGATCTCGTCTTTTCCAGATTCACCAGACAATTGATCATTGCCCGCGTTACCATAGATCCGGTCATCACCGACCCCACCCAAAGCAGTGTCATCACCAGAGCCTCCATCGAGAAGGTCGTTACCATTGTCCCCCATTAATTGATCATTGCCATTTTCTCCATAGAGAAAGTCTTGACCTTCTCCTGCACGGATGATGTCATCACCATCGCCACCGAAAATCTGGTCATTCCCCTTGCCACCGAAGATTGTATCGCTTTGATCTGGAGATTGACTGTCTAGGGTACCTGCCTTGGAGTTGCCATAAATGAGATCGTCGCCATCTCCACCATCTATCCTGTCATTATGGGCGTTACCCTCTAGCCAGTCATTGCCCTCGTTACCCTCTAAGTAGTCGGAGTGAGCGTTACCTTCTAGTCGGTCGTTGCCCGTCCATCCTTTAAGGGTATCATCGCCCCATCCTCCTACGATCCAGTCATCTCCTCCTTGAGCGTCAACTTGATCATTATGTCCCATGACGTCCAAGAAGTCGTTCCCGCCACCGAGCGTTGTGTTTTGGCTGAAATGCTCCCGCGTATAATTGTCGATGGCGTTATAAACAGATGTCGCCAAATTTTCAAAAAAGTTGCCAACGTTCTTGAAGCTTTGTTCTGTAGCTTTACTGAAACTCTCAAATCCCTTCATCACACTAGCAGAAATCGCATTGACGATCTCAGCAGCTACTTTAGAGGCTTCGCCGACTGCTCGGTCAAACACTGCTTCGATACCGCTCAGAGGAGCGAGGTCAAGTTCATATTTCAGATTTCCTAATAATCCCCCGTCAAAAGAGACCGCTAGCTTAGAACCACTGACGCTACCATCGGAGGTAATTTTCAGATTGGCACCCACATAGCCAACAATGGGGAGATCGATGCCAATGTTACCGACAACTTCGAGTTTTCCGTTGTTAATGTTGATTTTGGCATTACCAATATCTTGACCAAAGATTTTAGCTTTTCCATCAATCTGGAAGTTGCCTAAACTATTCGCCTTAATACTGGCATTCTCAATAAATAAAACGTTAAAGAAATTCAGATTTCCTTTCGCTTCTAAAGCACCATCCTTAAGGCTAATCTGGGCATTACCGAGTTCTTGACCGAGAAGTTGAGTTGACCCCTGAATGTTGATATTAGGGATTAGATTGTCTGAAGGTTTAACCTCAATTATTGCCTTCGGAATGGATAGGACATTGAATAATTCAATATTTGTTCCCTCAATTTTGAAGTTGCCTAAACTATTCGCCTTAATACTCGCATTCTCAATGAATAAAATATTGAATAAATTCAGATGTCCTTTCGCTTCTAAACTTCCATCCTTAAGGCTAATCTGGGCATTACCGAGTTCTTGACCGAGAAATTTAGTTGACCCCTGAATGTTGATATTAGGGATCAGATTGTCTGAAGGTGTAATCTCAAGTGTTGCCTTCGGAATAGATAGGATATTGAATAAGTCAACAGATGTTTCAACTTTCAATCCATTAATATTCCCGTTAATCTTACCTTCGCCAACCGTTTTCCCAAGTAACGTCACTGAACCTGATCCAGTAACGGTGAGATTCGTGGTATCCAGTAAAAAATCTTTAATGTTGAGTCCAGCGGCTGATCCGAAATTCAATGTGAAATCTTTAATGCTTGCGCTAGTGGAGGTGAATTCAACGTTGGCTTTCGCCACTTCACACCCTAACACCACAAGCTTTCCATCTCCTTTGAGATATTTCTCAGTATTGTTGACTTTAACGATTAAATCAACAGTCTTATCATCAGGGCCATCTGCCCCGGTCAGCTTCAAAAATCCCCAGTCAATTTCGTCAATTTTTAAAAATCCTTCTAAGCTGGGATTGATGGCATCAAAGGGATTTGCATTCAGACTTAAGGTAACTGATTTACCCCAAAACGTGGCTTTACCATTAATCCCAAAACCAGATGTTAATTCAGTGTCACCAATTTCTGTATTCGCAGGGACTAACTTGATCAGTGGCTCATTTTGACCATCCCCATTAACATCGAGGGATTCAATCGTGACGTCTAGAACCTCTTTAAAAAAGTTAGTAACATCGTGAATAAAACTGCCTTGATTAGAGGTTTGTTTGAGTAGATAAGTGCCGACGGGGCCAATCCAAAGATCCACCAATGTCAGAGGTTTATTCGTGGTTAATTGGACAGCAAATTTCTTAAAATCATTAGTATCCAACGCGAAATTTGAGTTGATATCGAAGTCTCCAAACTGCCAATCTCCCACGTATGCCACATTATCAATCCAAGGCGCCACATAGGTTCCACCTAACTGCAACGCTAAATTCCGAATTTCTGAATCCGGTAAGCCAAAGGGATTTTTCCAACCCTCTTCGGCTCTGAGTTGAAGGAGACCTGAGAATGATTCAGGTTG
>JBMDYE010000094.1:0-7899 GCA_048595135.1 Planktothrix sp.
TGACAGGTAAAATGCCCTCATCAATTGTTTGATAATACTCTTTTAATCGCTTGTGATTTTGAGCATAGGTATCTTCTAACATACTAATGGAAGTTAACCCAAACCCATACAGTTCTGCTTCTGGTTTCGTGGTATAGCCTTGAAAATTCCGTTTTAAAGCGCGATTTTGTTGGGCAACGGCTAACTCATCATTAGGTTTAGCAAAGTGATCCATGCCAATAAAAACATAGCCATTATCCGTTAATTCTTCAATTGCCATTTGCCAAATTTCCAACTTTTCATGGGGTTTGGGTAAGGCAAATTGAGGAATATTTTTCTGAACAGGTTTCATCCAGGGAACATAGGCAAAATTAAAAATGGCAATCCGATCTGGATCTAAACGTAGGGTTTTATAAATGGTGTCTTCAAAGGTTTGTAAAGTTTGAAACGGTAATCCATAAATTAAGTCTACATTCACACTTTCAAATCCGGCTTCTTTAATCCAGTCCATCACCTCAAACAGCAGTTTTTCCGGTTGAACGCGGTTAACCGCTTGTTGAACAGTGGGATTAAAATCTTGAATGCCAAAACTAATCCGATTAAACCCTAAACTTCTGAGGAAAAAGATGTAATTTTTATCAACATACCGAGGGTTGATTTCAATGGAAATTTCCGCGTTCTCTTCAAAGCTGAAATGCTGATTAATTCGATTCCAGAGAAAATCTACCTGTTCTATGGAGAGATAATTTGGGGTTCCTCCTCCCCAATGAAGCTGCATGACTTTTCGATTAGAATCAATAAAGCTTGAGGTTTGGTTAATTTCTTGACCGAGATAATACAAGTAATTTTTGGCGATGTCTTTATGATTGGAAACAATCACATTACACCCACAAAAATAACAAGCACTTTGACAAAATGGAATGTGAAAATATAAAGATAGGGGAGATTGACGTTCATTAGAAGAGGCGATCGCCAATTCCCATTCTAAAGCATTAAAGTCTTCTCTTAATTCTGTTGCAGGAGGATAACTGGTATAACGGGGAACCGCTTGATCATATTTTTGGATTAACTCAAAATCAAATGCCACTTTAGGAACAGAAAAAACCATTGATTATTACTCTCGAATTGTTATGTGAAAAAGTTGATAGAAACCGGGTTTCTTCAGGCGATATTTGATTGTATCCCCACTCTTTCGCCTAGAAATCCGGTTTCTTCTGGGTGAAGATTGGGGTAATAGAAACCGGGTTTCTTCAAGAAATATTTGATTGTATCCCCACTCTTTCGGTTAGAAACCCGGTTTCTGGGATATGAACCTTAAGCAAAACTGGGAATTAACGGTTCACTAAGGTCACGCAACATGGCGATATTTAAACTAAACGCATTATTCGCTTCATCGACAATTTTGTCTTCTAACGCTTCATCAATCATTAACTGATTCAAGGCTTGGCGATATTGATTTTTAAATTCATTCACATCAGAAATTTGATCAAATTCATAGAACCGAATTCCTTGATGTTCTCCTAATTTAAACAAAGATTGAGCAATTCTTTTTAAACTTTGTCCCCCGGATAAATCTCCCATATAGCGAGTATAGGCATGGGCGATTAATAAAACAGGTTCAGAAGCAGAAAGTTCTCGAATTCTCGTAATATAGGCTTGCGCTGCCGGAGAAGGGGTGAGATGTTCTTGCCAATTTTGGCTATAATAAAAGGTAAGATCTTGTTCTAAATTGGCTTTTCGATTCAGTTCAGGAAAATAAATTCGGCTAATGATTGGATCATCTTTATGACACTCTAATTCTGATTCAAGCTGACTGTAAACAAAATATAAATTACTCAATAACAAACAAAAAGAGTCCCGATTAATGCTTCCTGATAAAAAGGTTTTCATAAAATTAGTATGTTCAGCATTACTATGGGATTGCTGGGTTCCGACTTTTAATTTTTCTGCTAAATGACTCATGGGTTTGTGCCTCAATAGAATAAAAAAATGCAGTCAGGATGGCTAATTCTGGGAAGAGTTTCTTCAACGTGGCAACCGGAAATTGTTGATCATCTACCATCCTGACTTGCAGGTTTATAAGAGGAGAACAACGAGGTTGTTAGTGATTCGCTTAAAACACAATATCACTATATAACTGATTGGGTATATAGTCTTCACAATTCTTGACAAATGACTTCAGAAAGGGCAAAACCCCTTATGAATCAAGGGTTTTAGCCTAAAATCTTTCGGGTGGGGTCAGAGATGAGACTAGACAGGACAAAAGTTATATCGTTTAATAACTATTCAGTAATATAGGAGAAAGCGCCGCGATGGTAAATGCTGTTCAAACCTCGGACTCTCAGGGAATGCGCCCTGGAATTAAAGCGCCTGTGAAGGAAACGTTGTTAACGCCTCGCTTCTACACAACGGATTTTGATGCAATTGCAAATCTGGACTTATCGACTTGTGAAGCAGAATTTGAGGCGGTTTTGCAGGAGTTACGCGCTGATTATAACCGTTATCACTTTGTTAGAGACGAGGAATTTGAGAAAAGTTGGGAACATATTGACGAAAAAACTCGCCTTGCGTTTGTTGATTTTTTAGAACGGTCTTGTACCTCCGAATTTTCAGGATTTTTATTATTTAAAGAGTTATCGCGTCAATTAAAAAACCGGAATCCTTTATTAGCAGAAGCGTTTCATTTATTGGCGAGAGATGAAGCACGCCATGCGGGTTTTATTAATAAAGCCATGTCGGATTTTAATTTATCCTTGGATTTAGGATATTTAACCAAAAATCGCACCTATACCTTTTTTAAACCGGAATGGATTATTTACGCGGTTTATTTATCAGAAAAAATTGGTTATTGGCGTTATATTACGGTTTTTCGCCATTTAGAAGCGCATCCAGAGCATGAATATTATCCCTTATTCCGTTATTTTGAAAGTTGGTGTCAGGATGAAAACCGACATGGCGATTTCTTTAAGGTGTTGTTGCGTTCTCAACCGCAAATGTGGCAAAGTTGGAAAGGCAGATTATGGGCAAGATTTTTCCTGTTAACAGTGTTCGTGACTCATACTTTAACCGTTGAAGAACGAGCCGATTTTTATGAAACATTAGGATTAGATGCAAAAGACTATAATCGCCATATTGTTCGGAAAACTAATGAAACTTCTTTACGAGCATTTCCTGAAGTTTTAGATACCGAACATCCGCAATTTTTCCCCCGCTTAGAAAAATGTTCTGAGAATAACATTAAATTGAAACAAATTGAAGAAAGCAACGCACCAAAATTCGTTAAATTCTGCCAAAAACTGCCGTTAATAACTTCTACATTATGGCAAATGGCTAGAATTTATTTCGCCAAACCGATTGATGCGGAAGCATTACGAGCAGAAGTGCATTAATTAATAATTTCCTAGTTCCCAGGTTCGACCTGGGAACCCCAACCAGAGGCTCTGCCTCATTTTCTCACATCAGGCGGAGCCTGTAATCTAGCATTGCTAGGTGGAACCTAGCAACGAGAGAAACGAGAAAGTTAATCATGAATTGTTCCATCGGGCATAATCGTTTTGTGCAGATTTGCATTCGTTAGAATGGTTTTTGTTAAGTCTGCATTTTCTAAATTAGCTTCCGATAAATTCACTCCGGTTAAATCGGCATAACTCAAATCTGCCCCTTTTAAATTTGCTTGACTTAAATCAGTTGCATAAACTTTATCAATTCCTAAAAATCCTAAACCCGAACCCGTTAAAATACTCCGACAAAGTTTTGCTCGTTCTAAATTAGCTCGATGTAAAATTGCGCCACTTAAATTAGCATAACTTAAGTCAGCATCGGTTAAAGTTGCTTCGCTTAAATCCGTTGGTTGAAGGGAATTTGGACGTAAATTGGCTTCCCATAAAATCGCTTGAGACAGATTGGCTTTTTGTAAGTGACAACCGGATAAACAAGCTTTAATTAAACTGGCTTTTTCTAAACAAGCTTCGATTAAGTTTGCTCCCGTTAAATCCGCTTCCCGTAACTGGGATTCCCGTAAATCCGCTTCGTTTAAATTGGTTCCCCAAAGCAAAGTTTCACTTAAATTGGTTTGAAATAAATTCGCTTTTGATAAGTTGGCTTTACCGAGTCTCGCTTCTCGTAAGTCCGCACCCTGTAAATTCGCGCCCGTTAAGTTTAAATTGACTAAATTGGCTTCTTGTAAATCAACGGAGGATAAATCGATGTCAGGAAAATTTCGTTCGGCGGCGGCGTATCGTTCAAGAAATTCATCAACATTCATAATTAATTGAGGCATATAATTTTTATGGTGCTAATCTTTCTAGACTTCTACAATGGTTTGTAAGGCTTTAAGCTGTTCTAATTGTTGATGTTGCTGCTTCATTTGAGCAACCAAAGATTCAAACACTAAATCACAAACTTCAAACAGAAACGGGTTAGCAATTTCATAATAAACGCTAACGCCTTGTTGAGTCCGGGTGACAATTCCCGCTTGGGCTAAGAGTTTTAAATGTTTAGACACATTGGCTTGTCCTAAACCCGTTGCTTCAATAATTTGAGTAACGTTTTTAGCACCGGATTTTAAACAGCAAATAATTTGTAAACGGCTGACTTCTGATAACACTTTAAAAAAATCAGCCATTAATGCTAATGCGGCGGTAGAGAGTTGAGCGTTGGTCGGGTCGCAGGGAGATTGCATGGATTGTAAATCATTATTTGCCATAATCGAAATTTAACGTTAGTTTTTATATAACTAACCTATCATATTACCATACTTTCTCCCAAACTTGAAATTCCATCAGGGCTAAGTTTTATTACCCCACCTCCGTTAGGGCTTCAAAGAATTTCTGATGGGTTTTTTCGTTCATTAAGTTTAAGTAAAATCTCAGCATGAACGGTTTTTGTGATGGGATAGAAGAACGCACAGACAATTCCTAAACTTAAGAAAATTGTCGGTAACGGCCCAACGACCAAACGGATGGCTAACAGCGCAGAATCCGGTTGAATGGGCGCGGCTTTTCCTGCGGTTGTTGATAGAAATCCTGCCATTTGTAAAGCTTGCCCCACTAAAAATAAGCCAATGGCTAATCCAATTTTTTGTAACAAAACCATAAAGGAATAGAAAATTCCTTCCCGTCTTCGCCCCGTATTCAGTTCATCTAAATCAATCACATCAGGAATCATTGACCAAGGAACTAAATAAGCCGTAGAGACTCCACATCCCGCTAAAATTGCCAGATTATACATGAGGAAAGTTTGCCCAGGTTGCAGGAAAAATAATCCGGCTTGAGCAATAATCCAGAGGGTTGTTCCCATAAAATAAACGGCTTTTTTCCCATAGCGTTCACTGAGGGAAGTCCAAACAAATAACATCATTAAAGCGGTACCTTGAATCGCGAGCGCTACTTGGGGAAATGTTGTTTCCGGAAACTGCATCCAATTCACCACAAAATAAGGTAAAATTGAAGCAGTCAGTTGAACGCCTAACCAGGAACATAAGTAAATTCCAATGACTAATAGAAACGGACGATTACTAAAAGCAATTTTGACTTGTTCAACGAGGGGAAGATGATCTTCTTCCTCCTCCGGGGGAGACGCTTCTGAGTGTTGGGACAGAAGATGTTTTCGAGTTCCTAAAACACACCAAAAAACAGGAATAATTGATAAAATAGCACAAATTCCTGCTAAAACTAAATAACGGAGATAAGGTTGGTTGGGAAATAAACTAAAAATAATTTGGGCTAAAATTAACGAAAAAATACTACCCCCAATGGAAAAGGCAAACCGAAAACTATTCAAACTGGTGCGTTCATTGTAGTCAGGGGTCAGTTCTGGAGTTAAGGCGGTATAGGGTAAATTAACAGCCGTATAAGCGGTGTTAAAAAGAATCCCAACAATCACATAATAAATAAATAAAAAGTCGGGATCGTACCCGGGAATAATCCACTGTAAAAAGAAGAAAATCCCAAAGGGAATTGCCGCAAACACCATCCAAGGATAACGACGACCCCAAGGGTGAACCGTGCGATCGCTCAAGATCCCAACAATCGGATCATTAATCGCATCCCAAATTTTTCCAATCATTAACACACTCCCCGCCAATCCGGCGGGTAAACCAGCCACATTAGTCAGAAAAACGAGGAGAAAAAATACGGAAATATTTGCCGTAATAGCCGATCCTAAATCTCCGGCTCCAAATGCTAATTTAGTAGAAAAAGAGAGTTTTTTTCTGGGGGATAGGTCAGAGGTGGGGGTTGAGCTCATAAAAATTAATCAAATAAATCAATGCTGTGCAGTCTAGTTAATCACTGATAGTTGTTTACGAATCACTCATTCTAGCAACAGGATATCCTAGAACTATAAGCTTGTTTAACTTAAATCACGATTCAGGAGTAATAAAAATATGGCCTCTCTTGGTGCTGGCTTTAACCGCATGATGGGAAGAACCCGCTATGTCGTCTGTCGTTTATTTCTGCAACTCAACGGTTCTGAAGTCGCCCCGTTGTTGGGGGTGTTCAACCAAGCCACCCGCAACGCCATTGACACCGATGGTGATTTGGAAGTGATGGGAGAAGAATTAGTCCATGTTTGCCAAAGTTTGCTTCAGTATGATAACTACTGGGTCGCGGCGGCAAATGAAGGCGATGTGATTTGGAATGAAGGGGAAGCCGCCGAATATGTCAATGAACTGTTCACCGACTCCGCCCAACGCTATCTGAGTCAACCCGATTTGTCTCAACCCGTTTATGAAGACACCCCACTGACCCTTCCGGTCACTCACAATTTAGTCGTGATGATGGTGATTGCAACGGAAGGGGAAGTTCCCGCTTTAGAAACCAGCTTAGACAGTGTTGAAGCCATGAAAGACGGATTAAAAGCATTGATTAATTTACATTATCAAAGCAAATTACGAGCGATTCAGATCCATTTCTCCCCAGCGCGCTTAGGAGATGAACTAACCGATGATCAAGTCTTACAAAATTTCCCCGAACTGATTCCTCTTTAAGGAAGTCAATCCGGGGTTGTTGGGGTTATAAGTGGGTTGAAAGTTCTGTGTCCTTCATGAGATAGCGTTTCGCTCGGAGACAAACGTTTAATTTATTTTAGGATTGAGTTAATGTTTACAAAACTTGATTTGTTTATGTGGCGAAAATTTTTAATTTTGTTAGTCTCGCTGACGTTTTGTTGGACAACGGTGGCTTGTGGTTCTTCGACCACAACTTCTACCTCTCAACAGAGAAGCTCTGTCACCTCAGCCCCCCGAAATCAACTCACGGACGGCAAATATCCGGTTCAACAAGCCCAATATAACGATGTGGATGGGCAATATACCTTAATGTTGCTGAATACTCCATCGGGGACATCTCCCACCTATCGCACCGAAAATCTACAAATGGCGCGATTAACCGATGAACAAGTTAAAGCGGGAGAACAACCGTATTTACAAATTACCAATAATCAACCTGCTTTGTATTTAACGGAAGATTTCCGCATTGAATATGTTCATAACGTCACGGAAACCCGCCCTGACCCCACAACGGGTCAACCCCAAACAGTAGTTGTCCGACAAGAATCCAGTTTTTGGACACCGTTTGCCGCCTCTTTTGCGGGATCTGCGATCGCCAATACCTTATTTGCACCCCGTTATTATGTTCCTCCGGTGTATCAACCTGGGGGTGTGATGGTGGGTTATGGCGGTTATGGGTCAAGCTATGACCAAGCGGTCAACCAGTATCGCACCCGTTACAACACCACTCCCCCGGCGGTGAAAAACCGGACAACCTTCCGCAGTACCGGAACGGTTCGCAACCCGTCCAGTTCGGTGAATCGTCCAACCTCTCCCAATTCCACCCGTTCAACGGGTTCAGGTGTTGGAGGTAGCAATTTACGTTCCTCACCCAACCAACGGTCAACCCAAAAACGTCAACCGAGTTTTGG
>JBMDYE010000095.1:0-28047 GCA_048595135.1 Planktothrix sp.
CTGATTACTGATTACTGATTACTGATTCTTAAGTCTTAATTCTTAATTCTTAATTCTTAATTCTTATTTATTTGTGATAAAATATTCTCGGCAATATTTAACGCTGCACGCGCTTCACCGAGTCCTAAAGCAGCGGTTTGCATTTGGGATAATCGTTCAGAATGGCTTAACAAAAATTGCACACAAGGGGCTACCATTTCCGGTAATCTTAATTGTACGCCTGCACCCGCCGCGACAATTAAATCTGCATTCCATTCTTCTTGACCCGGAAACGGATCAACAATAATCATGGGTGTTCCTCTAGCTAAGACTTCACTCACAATTAATCCTCCTGCTTTAGTGATGACTAAATCACTCGCTACAACCAGATCATCGACATAATCAATTAATCCTAATTTGCGGAGTTCTGTTTCAGGGGTTGATTCTAATTCTCCCAATGCTTCCAAAATCTCTTCACTACGTCCGGCTGCGACAATTAACGTTCCCGGTTGCAGGTTATCCATGAGTTGGGATACCATTAACCGAACCCGCTTGTAATGCAGCCCGCCACCAAATAACGTAACCACTGGTTTGTTCGTTGGGAGGTCATGACGTGCTCGCATTTCGATTTGAGATTTGGGCTCTAATACTTCTAGTTTAATCGGAATTCCCGTAACGTGCAAAATCGATGGATCAACTCCCCGCTTAATCAAGAAATCGGCGGTTAACTCGTTAGGTAAATAATAACCATCCACTTCTTTGTTAATCCAACTGCTATGAGCAATCACATCTGTAATGACAACATAATGGGGTTTAGAAATTTTTTCTTCTTCTTCTAAAAGTTGGAGTAAACGGCTAGGAATTTGTTGAACACAAACAATCGCATCAGGATTAATTGTATCAATAAGTTTCCTGAGTTTTCTAAAAAATACTCTTTCTAATTTAGCCGCTAAAATATTTAATTCTAAAGAGCGTTCTAAATCCTCTAAATCCGTTCCTTCATAATAAGCTCGATAAATTTGGGGAGCTTTTTCACTGAGTTGTTTATAAATACTGGTAACGGTATTGCGATAAATTCGACTGGCATATTGTAACGTATCTTCAACCGTAACCTGAACGTTAGGATAGTGGGAAAAAGCTTGTTCTAAAGCTTTAGCCGCACTCGTATGCCCTGAGCCTAAAGAAGATGATAAAATTAAAATGTTTGTCATAAATTATACAATTAAATTACCTTAATAAATTGTCCTTAAAAAGAATTTAACCCTAACTTATTGTTTGAATAACTTTACCAAGGAAATTGTAAAGATAGTTTACATTAATTGTTTTCCCTTTCTCTCTGCACCCTAACAATATCACAACATTTACAGTTAACAGTCATCAGTCACCAGTCATCAGTCGTAGGGGCAAAGCATTCGGTAGGTAACTTATCGGTTTTGATCACAGATTTTCGCCCGAAAGATCCCGCCCCTACCCAGTCGGATACATAAGAGCGTGCTTCTTCCCTATTCCCTATTCCCAATTCCCTCTTAATTCTTAATTCTTAATTCTTAATTCTTAATTCTTCTTTACCTTTCCATTGCTTCAACGGATTTCGGAACTCCTGCGGTTAAGACTTCATAGCCTTCAGAAGTGACTAATACATCATCTTCGATTCTAACGCCAATTCCTCGCCAACATTCCGGGACTTCCGGTTGTCCTTCAACGGGTTTAATGTCAGGAGAAATATAAATTCCAGGTTCAATGGTTAACACTTGTCCGGGTTGTAACGGTTGCGGATTTTCGCCCCATTGATAAACCCCCACATCATGGACATCTAACCCTAACCAATGTCCGGTTTTGTGCATATAAAAGGGTTTATATTTTTCTTCTTTAATAATTTCCTCGATATCCCCAACTAATAATCCTAATTCCATCAATCCTTCTACTAAAACGCGCACCGCAGCATCATGAGTATTTTTATAAGGATTACCAGGTTTTACTTGTTCAATGGATGCTAATTGTGCTTTTAAAACCAATTCATAAATAATCTTTTGTTCGGGGGTGAATTTCCCCCCAACAGGAAAAGTTCGGGTAATATCACCGTTATAATATTGATAACAACATCCGGCATCAATTAACAGTAAATCGTTATCTTGCATTTGGCGATTATTTTCAATATAATGCAAAATACAAGCATTTTTTCCCGAAGCAACAATAGAAGGATAGGCAACAGTTCCGCCATTTAAGCCAAAAATATGTTCAATTTCTGCTTGGATTTCATATTCATACCGTCCCGGTTGAGCAAAGTCTCTGGCATGGTTATGAGCTTTGACAGAAATTTCTGCGGCTTTTCGCATTAATTCTAATTCGGTTTCGCTTTTAATTAAGCGCATGGGATGTAAAATCGTACAAACATCTTCAATGGCAACCGGCCCTATGCCATTTCTCGGATAAGCTCTGAGTAACCGTTGCCAAAGTTTTAAGATTTTGTCATTAAATTTTTCATCTCGTCCAAACCGATAATAAATGCGATCGCATTTTTGTAAATATTGGGGTAATTTTTCATCGATTTCTGTGATCGGATAAACTTCATCAGCCCCATAAAGTTCTTTCGCTTTTTCAACCCCCGTAATATACCCCGTCCAAGTTTCTTTAAGTGGATCTTTGGGTTGTACAAATAAAATAAATTTATGTTCCTCATGATGGGGGGCTAAAACTGCCACTGCATTTGGTTCATTAAACCCCGTTAAATAGAAAAAATCACTATCTTGGCGGAAATTATATTCCACATCATTGTGCATAACAGCCATCGGCGCGCTTCTAAAAATAGCAGTTCCTTGATTAATTTTTGCCATTAACTGTTCACGCCGCTGCCGATATTCTGCTTGAGTAATCATTGGGTTGATTTCCTAAAAATTAAGGGTTCTACAATGGGATAAAAAAACAAGGGTCAAGCGATGCTTACCCTTGTTGATTTTACGTTAATTTAGGTGGAAATTGAGCTTACAGAACCGCAACGAATCGTTCTTTTTCAGGAACTTGGGTGTATTCTGCAACAATTTGTCGGAATTCATCGCCATCAATGGTTTCTTTTTCGATTAATAAATCGACTAAGCGATCGATGACTTCCCGGTTATCGCGAATAATTTGGCAAGCTTCCTGATAACAATGTTCTGCGATCGCCTGAATTTGGGCATCAATGCGAGAGGCAATTTTATTAGAATATTCGGTGCGAGTCGCAAAGTCCCGACCTAAGAACACTTCCTGCTGAGATTCTAAGGATAATGGCCCTAAGTCAGACATCCCGTAACGAGTCACCATCTGACGTGCCATTCCCGCCACCTGTTGCAAGTCTCCCCCTGCACCGGTGGTAATTTCAGCATCACCGAAAATCACATCTTCTGCGGCGCGACCGCCCAAGGCTCCGGTAATCCGAGCTAAGATTTGAGAGCGGGAAATTAACCCTTGATCTTCATCGGGCATAAACCACGTTAAGCCTCGGGCTTGACCGCGCGGAATTAAGGTCACTTTCTGTA
The DNA here is from genome assembly GCA_048595135.1 of Planktothrix sp. Classification (GTDB taxonomy): domain Bacteria; phylum Cyanobacteriota; class Cyanobacteriia; order Cyanobacteriales; family Microcoleaceae; genus JBMDYE01. The sequence goes on from JBMDYE010000095.1 coordinate 3,495, forward strand.
CCGGATCGTGGTCTTTAAGCAGGGTTCCAACGATCGCATGACCGACTTCATGATAAGCAATTAAGCGCTTGCTCTTGCCATCAATTAACGGGGTTCCTTCCATCCCTGCGATCACCCGATCCACCGCATCATCAATTTCCGTCATGGTGATGCCTTCTTTGCGACGTCGGGCGGTTAAAATTGCCGCTTCATTGAGGAGGTTGGCTAAGTCAGCCCCGGTAAACCCAGGAGTCCGACGGGCGATCGCTTCTAAGGACACTTCCTCAGAAATTTTCTTATTGCGGGCGTGAACTTCCAGCACCGCTAGACGTCCTTTAATATCAGGCGCGTCAACGGTGACTTGGCGGTCAAACCGTCCGGGGCGTAATAAAGCGGAGTCGAGAACGTCGGGGCGGTTGGTGGCAGCAATAATAATAATTCCGGTATTGCCTTCAAACCCGTCCATTTCCGTTAACAGTTGGTTCAGGGTTTGTTCCCGTTCATCGTTACCCCCGCCAATTCCAGCACCCCGTTGACGACCCACGGCGTCAATTTCATCGATGAAGACGATACAAGGGGCGGTTTCTTTGGCTTTTTTGAATAAGTCGCGAACGCGAGAAGCCCCAACCCCAACGAACATTTCCACAAATTCAGAACCGGAAATGCTGAAGAAGGGAACGCCTGCTTCCCCGGCGATCGCTTTAGCTAAAAGGGTTTTACCGGTTCCTGGAGGGCCGACTAATAACACGCCCTTGGGAATTCTGGCGCCAACGGCGGTAAAGCGTTCGGGTTTTTTCAGGAAGGTGACGACTTCTTGTAATTCTTCTTTAGCTTCTTCTACTCCGGCGACGTCATCAAATAAGACTCCGGTTTTGGCTTCCATTTGAAACCGAGCTTTGGACTTGCCAAAATTCATGGCTTGACCGGGGCCACCGGGAACGTTGTTAGAGCGACGGAATAAAAAGAATAGTCCAGCAATTAATAGAATGGGGAACACTAAGTTTCCTAATAGACCCCATAACGCGCCATCATTGCGGGCGGGATGGGTATCAAAACTGATTTGGGAGTCTCTTAAACGAGCGATCAGTTCAGGAGCGTTGTTGGGTAAGTCCACCCGCAGCCGTTGCACTCGGTTATCCAGTTGGGGGTCAACGGCTTCAACAATCGCTGTTCGACCGCTATCGTACAATTCGACGCTGGTGACTCGACCGGCATCTAAATAATCTAAAAAGCGACCATAACTCATGCGAGTGCTGGCGGTATTTTTCCCAAATTCGGTGGGGGCGGTGGCAAAAGCTCCCTGCCAGACAAAAAACCCGATTACCAATGCGGGTAAAGTCCAAAGTAGTAGGGTTCTCCAAGACGTTTTCATAAAATGCGCTGACCTTTATTAATGACAAGCCGAAGCCCAAAGCGGTTAATGAATATTCAATGGGCAAATGCAGTGCGGGTGGACTGCGATCCAGTTTTGTTATTCATAATCTTAACTAAATTTAACGTAATTTTTGAGGATTAAGCAACTAAGCGAGTCTCCTTTGTGATAAGAGTGCTAATTTGACTTTTTGGCGGTAAGTGGTGACTGTATTGTCCCATTTCAAGATAAAATAGCTCAGACTAAACCCACACGATAACCAGAACAAGAAACTTTTTTTGAGTAATCGGGTTAAATTCAACTCGGATTTGCCTGTCCAGGCTTGGGTTTAGTTCCTTAGAAACCCTTCCGGTTGAATCCAGAATCAGTAAGAAGACTAGAGGGCTTAATGTTATGCTTCTGACTGTTTCAATACTGAGCCAAATTCCTTGGTTCTCGTGTTAGGAGAGCAGTTTCTCGGCTGAGATGAAGGCTTGAAGGGTTCTCAATCAACCGATCCATCCTCAGATGAGATGTTCTCCACTGTACCTGTGATTGAGGGGTGGCTTGTCCACTGGTTCAAGACAGTTAACAGATCAGGGATGAAATTGGCAAAAGATAAGGCATTATAAATTTTGAATCTCCGTGAGGTAATGTATTCCGATGCAAGGTGCTAACAAACAGCCAGGACAGCCCGCTGCCGCCGCTGCTGCTGCGGCAAGTATGTTGAACCGACAAACTCCGACATCCGGGAAAAAAACCATCTTAAGTGTTGATCTCGGACGTACATCCGCCAAAGCTTGTATTAGCCGCAACCCGGCTGAAGTGGTATTTATTCCCGCTAACGTCGCTAAACTAACAGTCGAAAAAGCTAGAGGTGGCGGTTTTGAATCGAAAAACACTGATCCCCTGTTAGATATTTGGTTGGAGTATCAAGGGAGTGGTTATGCAGTTGGTCAACTGGCGGCTGACTTTGGGGCCAGTTTGTTTGGGGAGAACTCTGATAGCCCCTCAAAAGTGACGGATGCTTTAATTAAAGTGTTTGCTTGTGTGGGCTACTTTAAAGTCAAAGGCGAGATGGATGTGGTACTGGGTCTGCCCTTCTACTCTCAGGAACAATTTGAGAGAGAAAAAGAAAAGATTATTGGTGTGCTGACGGGCCCCCATAAAATGTTCTATCGGGGCGAAGAAGTGGAGATTAATATTGAAACTGTTCGCGTCATGCCCGAAGGATACGGCACTTTGATCTGGTGTGAAGCTCAAGGCAACAAGGAGATGGCGAACTTTGCAGAGTTATCCGTTGCTGTTGTAGATGTCGGTCATCAAACTACTGATTTTCTGACGGTTGATCGGTTCCGTTTTGCTCGTGGGGTTTCTCAAAGCGAAACCTTTGCCATGGGCAAATTTTATGAAGAAGTCGCTAGTAAAATTGAAGGGGCTGATAGTCAGTCTCTCTACTTATTAGAGGCGGTTCATCGTCCGCCGGGTGAGCGTTTATATCGTCCTCGCGGAGCGAGCAAACCCGTTAACTTAGATGAAATTGTGCCGGAATTGCGGAAAAATTTTGCCCGTGATTTATGCGATCGCGTTGTCAAATGGTTACCTGAACGGGTGACGGATGTTGTCATCACCGGAGGTGGGGGCGAATTTTTCTGGGAAGATTTACAACCTCTACTCAAAAATGCAGGTTTAAAGGCTTATTTGGCTCAACCTGCCCGTAAAGCGAACGCTTTAGGACAATTGGTGTATGGTGAAACCCAATTAGCACGGCGCTAACCGTTTGATTTCAACCCGTCCTGGGACTAGCTGCATTATGGCTAGATCAGGGCGGGTTTTGTTGGCTCCAAACCGCTCCAGAATTCTGATACACTAACGAATGAAGATCTAGTGAATGATTGTAGGGTAGAAATTCTCTGGGCTTCAAGATTAGGTGATGGGATAACTGGTTGTCTGGAATAAATTATGCTGTGGGCAAATAAAAAATTAACTCAATCTGTTACGTTTACGGAAGATGCCGCAGATCAGACGTTATTAGAAGCGATTGATAAAGAGTTATCGCAAGCCAAGTATCAAACGTTTAGTAATCTCTGCAAGCAAGCGTTGTGGCAATTTTTAATCCTCGCTGAATCTCAACCGAAAGCGTCTTCTTCCCCCCCTCCCACAGGTCATCAACCGCTTCCGAATCTACAGAAGTTGGAAGATCGGTTATTAGATTTACACAATAAATTATCTAATTTAGAACAGCAAGTTTTAACGACTAAACCTGACTCAACTGAATCGTTAGAACGTCAGTTAAGTCAATTAGCTCAACAGTTAACGCAAGTCCAAACCACCATTAACCAAAGATTAGCGGAAATTGCTCACAATTTGGAATCGGCTCAATTACAGTCCCCTTCAGGTTCACACCCGTTCCCCTCCCCAGAACAGAAACCGGAACCTGTCCCTCCCCCAGTTGTTGAGGAAACTGATCCGTTATTAAAACGTTTAGGTTCCTTGTTAGATGACTTTTAAAGAGGAATTAAGAATTAAGAATTAAGAATTAAGAATTAAGAATCGCGTAGCGTCCTGAGTGAAACGAAGGATCAGAATTAAGAAGAGGAGTCAGGAGTCAGAAGAATTAATTAATAACTGATAACTGATGACTGGTGACTGATAACTGGTGACTGATGACTGGTGACTGGTGACTGGTGATGTGTCCGACTGTTTTTATTTCCGCTTGGCGTCGGCTTTTTTCTTAGTGGCTTTAGCGGCTTTTTCCGCTTTCTTAGCGGCTTTTTCCGCTTCTAATTTCGCTAATCTGGCTTGTTCTTTTTCTTCAGCGAGTTTATCCAAATAATAATGATAATCTCCTAAATACGTTTGAAAGTCTCCATCTCGAATTTCAACGATTTTATTAGCAACCTGAGAAATAAAATAGCGATCGTGAGAAACAATTAAAACGGTTCCATCATAATGTTGTAAGGCTTCCTCTAACATTTCTTTAGCGGGAATATCAAGATGATTCGTAGGTTCATCTAAGATTAAAAAATTAACGGGTTGTAGCAATAATTTCGCTAAGGCTAAACGAGCTTTTTCTCCCCCGCTTAAGGCTTCAACCTGTTTAAAAACCATATCCCCCGTAAATAAAAAGCGACCTAATAACGTTCTGACTTCTTCATTTTTCCAGTCGGGAACTTCATCATGGATCGTTTCCATCACGGTTTTTGTTAAATCTAATGCTTCCGCTTGATTTTGTTCAAAATAACCGGGAATGACGTTATGTTTTCCTAAGTTAACGCGCCCTTCACTCGGTTGTTCTAAGCCCATAATTAACCGCAGCAAGGTGGATTTTCCACACCCATTCGGCCCTAAAAAAGCAATGCGATCGCCTCTTTCTATTTCTAAATCTGCCCCTAGAAACAGAATTTTATCATCATAAACATGAACCAAATCTTTAATGACAGCCACCTGTTGACCACTGCGAGGAGAAGGCGGAAACCGAAATTTTAAGGTTTTAGCACTGGCGGTTGGGGCTTCAATTCGTTCAATTTTTTCTAATTGTTTTTCTCGGCTTTTCGCTTGGGTGCTTCGCGTTGCACTGGCTCGAAATCGTTCGACAAAAGCTTGTTGTTTTTCTAATTCTTTTTGTTGACGTTCATAGGCACTTAATTGAGCCAGTTTGGCTTCTTCTTTTTGTTGTAAATAAGCCGAATAATTGCCTAGATAAGTGGTTGAAACGCCAAATTCTGTTTCGACAATTTGAGTACACAACCGATCCAAAAATTCTCGGTCATGGGAAACAATTACCATCGGGGTTGTTAACCCTTTTAAATAGCTTTCTAACCATTCAATGGTTTCTAAGTCTAAATGGTTTGTTGGTTCGTCTAACAGCAGTAAATCCGGTTCTTGGAGGAGAATTTTTCCTAAACTAATTCGCATCTGCCAACCGCCACTAAAGGCACTGACTAAGCGATCGCCATCTTCTCCATCAAACCCCATTTCCGGTAAAATTTTCTCAATTTGAGAGGTTAATGTATACCCGCCAATGGCTTCAAATTGCCGTTGTAACCGATCTAATTTTTTAATGAGTTGATCTAGTTGATCAGGAGAAGCGGTTTCCAGTTCATGTTGAACATGGGTTAAGGATTCTTGAATTTGATTGGCTTCTACAAAAACCGTCCATAATTCTTCGCGAACCGTATGACTAGGATTGACTTCAAATTCTTGGGTCAGATAAGCAATTTTTAAACTGGCCGGACGAATGACTTCCCCAGAAGTTGGCTCTATTTCTCCTGCAATAATTTTTAATTGCGTTGATTTTCCCGCACCATTTACACCGACTAATCCCACGCGATCGCCGGGTTTCACTTCCCAATTAATATCTTTAAGAACTTGACCTGTTGAATAAATTTTACTAATATGTTCTAATCTTAACATTGGGGTTCTCCTGAGCTAAATTTGTTGAAATTGAGATTGTTTTTTTGATAAACTGTTGACAAAAATAATCGATTTTTCTACATTTTTCAGTGTCTACTTTAATGTTTAATTTCCTTAGTTTTTGGCTCAGGTTAGTTTGATTTTATTAATTAAACCTTATCATCGCTAAAAATTGGATACCCAATCCCTACAAAAGTGAATTTTGTTTTTCAGGTCAGTCCGAGAATGTCAAGTTGGCTTTGAAGACCCAAAACCTTGATTTGGCATAAACAACATTAATTTTAATTTATTTTTCCTAATTGTGGGAATACAAGATCACTGAAAACCTTAGCAACCGTGTAATTACTGAAGTCTAATATTTTGGGGATTTATTTTACCCCTCTCCTTGTTTTGTTTCCTGATAAATCTGAACAGCGTTTTGAATGACTGCTTTGAACTCTTCCGGCTCCCAAGGTTTGGTAATACATTTAAAGATATTTGCTAATTTGCTAGGGTTAGAACCCGGATCAAGAGATTCTTCCGAGTAACCCGTCAGCAAAATCCGAATCGTATGGGGGAAACGTTCAGCAATATGACTAAAAAATTCAATTCCGGTCATTTCTGGCATACTTTGATCAGAAATAATGATCGCCATTTCCCCTTCCGTGTCTAAAATGTCCATTGCACGGGCAGGACTATCGGCTCTAAAGACTTGAAATTCCCGTCGAAATGTCCGGTAGAGCAGATCGAGGTTATCCTGTTCATCATCAACGACCATCAGTTTAGGTTTACTCTCAGGCATAACGGGATCTCGGTTTAACTCAAGAATAAAGAAAATGTAGCAGGGAACAGGGGACAAGGGGAAGGGGGGAGCAGGGGGAGCGCCTTTGAGCGGAGGGAGCGGGGGGAGTGAGGGAAGAAATTTATTACTTATTCCCTATTACCCATTGTTCATTCCTAATTCTTAATTCTTAATTCTGCCTTCTTATAAAAAATGCGAGACTCAGAGGAGACTCGCACTTCCTTTAGAAACGGCTTACTTCAAAGAAAACAGAATCAGGATTTTGAAACTGAACCTTAGAATTACACCGCAACTGGGTTAGAGGTGGAATTGGCTAACTCCGCTAACCGTTCTTCTTGGTCTTTGGCAATACAGGAACCTAACACTTGTTCGAGATCTCCCTCTAACAACGTGGCTAAGGGGAAGTTTTCACCTAAACGATGATCTGTAACCCGATTGTCTTTATAGTTATAGGTACGAATTTTCTCAGAACGGGAACCTGTTCCCACTTGCGAACGTCGCATAGAGGTGACCGCCTCCTGTTGTTCCCGCAGTTTGGCTTCGTACAACTTCGCCCGCAAAATTTGCATCGCGCGTTCACGGTTCTGGAGTTGACTGCGTTCTTCGGTACAGAAAATTCTAATCCCGGTTGGTTTGTGGAACAGGTCAACAGCCGTTTCCACCTTGTTCACGTTTTGACCCCCTGCGCCACCAGAGCGAGCGGTAGTAATCTCCACATCTTTGGGATCAATCTCCACCTCAACATCATCCACTTCGGGCATAATTGCCACCGTTGCGGTTGAGGTATGAACCCGACCCCCTGCTTCCGTGACCGGAACCCGTTGAACCCGGTGAACTCCTGCTTCAAATTTTAGTTTGCTATAAACTTGATCCCCTTGAATTTCAAGGATAGCTTCTTTAAAGCCTCCCATATCTGCTAGAGACTCACTGACCATCTTCACTCGCCACTTTTGGCTTTCGGCATAGCGAGTATACATCCTCACTAAGTCTCCCGCCCAAATGCTCGCTTCATCGCCTCCAGTTCCCGCCCGAACTTCCAACATGATGTTTTTATCATCATTGGGATCACGGGGGAGGAGGAGAACTTTTAAACGAGTTTCCAGGTGATCAATCTTGGTTTCTAGCTCTTCCACTTCCAGCGCTGCCATTTCCCGCATTTCAGGATCATTTCCCGCTTCTTTCATGACTTCGCGAGCGCCTGTTATATCCTCTTGAGCAATTTTCCAGTCTTGGTAAGTCTGGACGATTTCTTCCATTGAGGAACGTGCTTTAGCAACCCGTTGGAATTCATCAGGTTGAGTGGCAATATCGGGATCGGCTAACCGTAAGGTTAACTCATTGAAGGTTTGTTCAATGGATCTGAGTTTATCCAGCAGATAAGCATCCGTCATAGGTTAGTTGTCCTTTGTCAGTTGTCAGTTGTCAAAATTAAAAGTTAGCGATTGCTGAAAATTCAGGGGTTCTGAACCTAAAGCCAGTAAAAAAAAGTCGGTTGTCAGTAGAGAACGCTACAGACAACAGACGACAGACAAATGACAACCTCGCTACTGCTTGGATTGTTTGGAGGTATCCCCTTGAGATTGTTTCTCGTCTATCATGCCGTACTTCCGCAGGAAGCGCTCTACTCGTCCTTCGGTGTCAAGAATTTTCTGAGTTCCGGTGTAGAAAGGATGGTTTCCAGACCACACATCCACATAAAGCCGAGGCTGTGTCGAACCAACGGTGGTGACTAATTCACCGTTGCAATACACTTCAGCTTCTGGATACCATTCGGGGTGAATACCAGGTTTAGGCATTGTTTTATCCGTTCTAGGTTGTACAAAAGTTGATGTTACTTAACAGTTTAGCGGGGATTTGTCCAACTTCGGAGGGACGTCCCCTTAACAAGCTTGTTGAGATCTTAGATGGGTTTGAGGTTTGAGAACATCTCCCAGCCCAAATCTAAAATCCAGATCCGATTAACGTTTGGAGTATTGAGGAGCTTTCCGAGCTTTGCGTAACCCATATTTTTTCCGTTCTTTGGCACGGGGGTCACGGGTTAAATAGCCCTCAGTTTTCAGGGGTTTCCGGTTATCGGGGCTGAGTTCGCACAGGGCCCGCGCCACACCTAAACGGATGGACTCGGCTTGACCTGTTAAACCGCCACCTTCAACACTGACTAAAATGTCATAGTCATTTTCCAGACCCAGAGTGTCTAGGGGAGCTTTAGCGGCAGAAAGATAGCCCATGTTGTATTGCAAATACAAATCACCGTCTTTGCCATTAATCGTTAATTTGCCTGTCCCAGGAACAAGGCGAACCCGTGCCACAGAAGACTTACGACGTCCGGTTCCCCAGTATACAGCGCGACCATTATCCGTTGCTTGCATTAACCTTCTCCTCCAGGAATTGTGTTGATCGTTAAGTTTTCTGGCTTTTGAGCTTGATGAGGATGATTAGGGCCAGCATAAATTTTCAATTTGGTGAACAGTTGCCGTCCTAATGTATTTTTCGGTAACATTCCTTTCACGGCTTCCTCAATAATCCGTTCAGGAATGCGGGCTTGCAGTTTGTCAAAGGTTTCTGTTTTCATGCCGCCCGGTCTACCGGAATGACGGCGATAGAGTTTTTGAGTGCGTTTTTTACCCGTGACTTGAATTTTTTCGGCATTAATAATAATCACGAAATCACCCGTGTCTAAATGGGGGGTGTAAATCGGTTTATTTTTGCCGCGCAGCACTCTAGCCACTTCACTGGCTAAACGACCCAAACGTTGGTCAGCCGCATCAATGACGTACCATTTTTGTTCTAGGGTTTCTTTTGTCGGAAGGAAGGTTTTTATGGTCATTTGTGGATTTGTCCTTAAGTTTAGGAATTTGCAGTCATAGGTTAGAGGAATTTATAAGAGTTAGCTTTAAGCTAGGGCTAACCGATGACAAATTTAGGAAAGGTATCAAACCAAATTTCAGGAGCAAAGGGAAACTCTGGATAACCCACCCTTAACAAGCAAAGACCTTGCGCCGGCGCCGCATATTTCACGACTTCTCGGCGTTCGTTCACCCAGATGTCTTGAAACTCTGCTAAGGTGCGTTCCCCGCAGCCGACTTGCACCAGCATCCCCACTAACAATCGCATCATGCCATACAGAAATCCACTGGCTTGTACTTCGATATGGATGAAGGATTGTTCCCGTTGGCAACTGACTTCCTGCACATCGACCCAAGCATGGGGTCGAGAGGTGCCACTCCGTTGAAAAGCGGACAGATGATGATAGCCCACGAGGGGATCAAGTGCCGCTTGGATCAAGGTTTCATCCAAGGGATGATGGTAGTAATGCCAACTATAAGGACGGATAAACAGGTTGGGCCGAGCATCGGTATAAAGGGTATATCGATAACGACGCCATTTCGCTGAAAACCGAGCGTGCCAGGTTGGAGGAACGGCGGCTGAACCTCGAATTAACACATCATTGGATAAGCGATTATTGAGAATATCCGCCCAGCGATGTGCCGGAATCAAGGTTGGGGCGTTAAAGTGGGCAACTTGGGCCGCCGCATGAACCCCCGTATCAGTGCGACCTGCCGCGTGTAAGGTCACAGGGGTTTGCAGAACAGAAGCGATCGCTGTTTCAATCTCTTCTTGAACCGTGCGCTGCTGCGGTTGCCTTTGCCAGCCTTGGAAGTGAGTTCCCTGATATTGAATTACCAGGGCAATGCGCTGTTGAGCCTGAGTCATGAAAAGCGGGAGATAAACTTAACCGTTGACGGTTGGTTGTTAACACGGTTAACCATTAACCCTCAGCCCCCAATACGGCAGTTTGCTCGTTGTTAAACTAATTCGATGATTGCCATTTCTGCGTTATCTCCCCGACGGCGCACGGTTCGCACCACCCGGGTATAGCCTCCTTTTCGGGAACCATAGCGATCTTTGGCGCCTTCAAATAAGGAGTGAACGAGTTGCTTATCATACAGATACCCTAACGCTTGGCGACGGGCGGCTAAAGAACCGTCTTTAGCGAGGGTGATCATTCTTTCTGCTTCTGATTGTACTGCTTTGGCTCTGGCTTTAGTGGTGGTGATCCGTCCATGACGAATCAGTTCGGTGGCTAAAGAGCGTAATAAAGCCTTCCGCTGATCAGCAGCTAAACCCAATTGGGGAACACGACAACGATGACGCATAATCTTGTGATTGAGTGTTGTACAGATTTGTGGACTGGATTAAGATTCCCCGGCTCTGAGCTAAGGCTAGATGGTGAGGAAATTGGGCTTGAGGGAGGATTGCTGTTGAGTCAGGCTGATATCCTCTGGACAAGCCGCGAAATTTTAACGATTCGGCTGGTTTGGATAGAGAGGTTAGGCTTTACGGAGCGGTTAGGGTCGTCAACACTTTTCGCAACGGAAAAGCACCCGGTTTCCGTGAGTTACTAACCTCAACCGCCTTATGCAGAGGGAGCAGAGGATTTTGAGGCTCGTTCTTGAGGCAAGGTAATGCCTAGACGTTTTTGTAACGCCTCGATCACTTCCTCGGCTGACTTCTGCCCAAAGTTCTTAATTTCTAACAGATCTTCTTGAGTATAATCTCGTAAGTCTGCAACTGAGTTAATTTGAGCGCGTTTGAGACAGTTGTAAGCGCGAACAGACAACTGTAACTCTTCAATTGGAATTTGACTGGTTGGATCGATATCATCGTTTTGGTCACTTTTAATCGATTCCAGCGTGATATCTTTCAACGGGGTGAACAAGTCCACTAAAATGGTCGCCGATTGGCTCAGGGCTTCCTGGGGCGTTAAGCTCCCATTCGTCCAAATTTCCATAATCAAGCGATCTTTTTCGAGGGAACCTCCCACCCGCGCATCTTCAACGGTGTAGTTCACTTTTCGCACGGGCATAAACACCGCATCGATTTGCAGGAAATCTAAGGCGGTTGCTTCGTCCCGACTGCGATCAATGGCTCGATACCCTGTTCCCTTCTCCACCTGGAATTCCATTTCCAGGGTTGATCCAGGGGATAGAGTAGCGATATATTGGTTCTTGTCTACCACCTCAACTTCAGAGGGCAAATCAAAATGGCCTGCGGTTACGGTTGCAGGGCCTTGAACCAATAATCGACCGATTTGTTTTTGGTGGGTATAGCTTTTGAGAACAACTTCTTTAAGGTTAAGGAGAATTTCTAAGACATCTTCTCTCACTCCTTCAATGGTTGCAAACTCATGATTCACCCCCGCAACCCGCACGGATGTAATCGCCGTTCCTTCCAAATTAGAAAGCAAAACCCGTCTCAGTGCATTCCCAACGGTTGTTCCTTGACCCCGTTCTAATGGTTCTAAGACGAACTTGCCGTACTGACTCCGGTCTGTATCAGTGTTCGATTCAATACACTCAATCTTAAACTGCGCCACCGATGGACCTCCCTTCTCCATTGAACCCCAGAATGAATTGACAGTAAAAAGCCAAGAATGAAACCAGCGTAAGAGTGTTCATTCTGACTCCCGTGAAAATCTGTGATTAAACCCGACGACGTTTGGGGGGACGGCAACCATTATGGGGAATGGGAGTAATATCTCGAATTAAGGTAATTTCTAAGCCTGCCCCCTGTAAGGCTCGAATCGCCGTTTCCCGACCCGCACCGGGGCCACTGACCATGACTTCAACTTGACGCATTCCTTGGTCATTGGCTCGGCGTCCGGCATTTTCGGCTGCGGTTTGAGCCGCAAACGGCGTTCCTTTTTTGGCCCCTTTGAAACCCGTTGAACCCGCTGAAGCCCAGGAAATGACTTCGCCATTGGGATCGGTAATCGTCACAATGGTGTTGTTAAAGGTAGACTGAATGTAAGCAACCCCATTCGGAACGTTGCGTTTTTGCTTTTTAGGCCCTGTTTTTTTCTGTTGTCGCGCCATAGTGATCTCGTTTACGATTTTCTTTGCGGTCAATAACAAACCTGCTTCAATTGGATTAGCAGGCCAGTTGGATTAAGCTCCACAATGGATTATTTCTTAGCGGCTTTTTTCTTCCCAGCCACAGTCCGACGCACCCCTCGGCGGGTTCTGGCGTTAGTCCGTGTCCGTTGACCCCGAACGGGTAAGCCTAAGCGATGACGGCGACCCCGATAGGTACCAATGTCCATCAATCGCTTGATGTTCATGGCTTCCATCCGTCGCAAATCCCCTTCCACCTGATACATCTGGATGGCGGCGCGTAGGGCTGCAACATCTGCATCACTGAGATCTTTAATCCGAATGTCAGGGTTAACGCCTGAGTCTTTGAGAATTTGCTGAGACCGTGAAAGGCCTATGCCATAAATGTAAGTCAGACCAATTTCAACACGTTTATCTCGTGGAAGGTCTACTCCGGCTATGCGTGCCACAATGAATATCTCCCTTTAACGATGTACAATCACGACAATGCCTGAATCATGCAGTAAAATGATCGGCAAAGAGTTGATCCCCAATATATTTAACGGCTTGGGCTACTTGACAGGTTTAAGCTAGCTTTTTTATGCAGTTGCACACGCTTTCACTAGGGAGGAGCGGTTTTGTAGCTACTCCTTGAAGACTTAACAAGATTTTTCTCTTTTCAAGCTGGGCTTGAGTTCAGAGCTTGGATAGTTGTTGAGTCTACTCTTCCCGTTGGGGAAGACCCGCAGCCCGTCCAAAGCGGACATAGCCGGGGCGTTAGCCTTGACGTTGTTTATGCTTGGGGTTGGAACAGATCACCATCACTCGTCCTCGGCGGCGAATGACGCGACATTTTTCACAAATTTTGCGGACTGATGCTCGAACTTTCATGCCGATTTGGCCAACACTACAACAAATTTATTATTATATCACTGAGTTAGGCTTTTTATCTAGTCTAACCCTTACCCATTTTGGCAATTTGGCTAAGGGATCAGAGTTCAATCTATTTTTTGCGGAGGCGATAAGTGATCCGGCCTTTGGTTAAATCATAGGGTGTTAATTCAACCTTGACGCGATCGCCTGGCAAAATCTTGATGTAGTTCCGCCGGATTTTCCCGGAGATATGAGCTAAGACATTAAAGCCATTATCCAAATCAACGCGAAACATAGCATTTGGAAGGGATTCAGTGACTGTCCCTTCCATTTCAATCAAATCTTGTTTAGCCAAGTTGTATTTACCTCAATTCAACAATCTATCCCCTCGCTCCCCTCACAAACGAGAATGACTCGTCTGCTGACGTTAGGAAATCCGAGTTTAGACGCATTTCTTAACATATTTTATCAAAATTTCGAGCGTAATCTCTGTATTTTGTCAACAGATTTGTTAGGGTTGCTAGGGCAATGGTGTTAGGCGAGAGTGACGAGGGGAGATGTTGGGTTGAGTGGCTGCTGATTCGCTGTAGAGGATGAGCCTGTCAAGCGAAACGCCAGGTTTCCCTAGACGGAAACAACCGTTTTTAACGCTTCTGTAACTTCATCCATCGAGCGATTCCCATCGACTGAATGCAGTTGTTGGCGTTCATGGTAGTAATGAATCAACGGAGCCGTTTGTTCCCGATAGACTTGCAAACGTCGCCGAATTGTCTCCTCGTGATCATCTTGGCGCCCACGAGATAATAATCGCTGCACCAAAATTTCATCAGGAACATCCAGATTAATGACCCGTAAATCTTTTTGGGACATTTCCTCTGTATTGGGTTCCGCTTTGAGGACAACTTTCTCCACAAAGTCTGCTTGAGAAACGTTGCGGGGGAAGCCATCTAAAATCCACCCTTCTTGGGCATCGGATTCCTCTAAACGATGCACCACCATATCCAGAATGAGTTGATCAGGTACCAACTCACCACTATCCATATAAGCTTTCGCTTTTTGGCCCAGATCGGTTTCTTGACTCACATGGGTGCGTAAAATTTCACCCGTGGAAATATGAGGAATCTGACAGATTCCCGCCAAACGAGCCGCCTGCGTTCCTTTACCTGCCCCAGGAGGGCCTAAAAAAATCAACCGCACTAGCGTTTCACCATTCCTTCATAGCGTTGAGAAATCACGTAGGTTTGTACCTGTTTTGCAGTATCAATTGCTACACCCACGAGAATTAAGAGGGAAGTGGCACCGAACCCTCGAAAAGTCGGTACTCGTGTGGCCCCTTCAACAACAGTCGGAATAATAGCAACCAAACCTAAAAATATTGCCCCTAAAAATGTCAATCGATTTAAAACTCGCTCTAGATACTCACTGGTTGCCCGACCGGGACGAATTCCAGGAACACTAGCCCCCATTTTTTTGAGGTTCTGTGCCATATCTACAGGATTCATAATTAATGAAGCGTAGAAATAGCTAAAGAACACAATCAGCAACAGATAGAACGCTGCATACAGCCAAGGATAAGGGCCACTGGGGGTTAAAGCAGTAGCCACTTGCACCAAAATAGGGTTATTCGTGAACTGAGACAAGGAAGCAGGTAAGATTAAAACCGCCGAGGCGAAAATAATCGGCATGACCCCACCTTGATTCAAGCGTAGGGGTAAATAGCTCGTTTTTTCACGGTATAATTTGCGACCTACCTGACGACGGGCAGAAACAATAGGAATCCGGCGGGTTCCTTCCTGAACAAAGACAATCCCGACAATCATGACCAGGAAGACTAAGAGCAGGAGAACCACCCGACCTACAATGGCGCGATCGCCACTTTGAGCCAACTCAAGGGTATTTCCTAGTGAAGTGGGCAGAACCGCTACAATCCCCAGAAAGATTAGCAGAGAAGCACCGTTACCAATGCCACGTTCTGTGATCAATTCTGATAACCACATCACGAACATTGATCCGGCGGTTAAAGCCAATACGACTTCTAGTTGGAAGAGAAAACCTGGGTTATCCGCAAAAGGATTAATCCAGATCGAAATCCCCACACTTTGCAACAAAGCCCATCCTAACGCGACATAGCGGGTGATTTGAGAAATCTTCCGCCGTCCTGCCTCCCCTTCGTTTTTCTGTAAATCTTCTAAAGAAGGTAGAGCCGCCGTCATTAATTGCATAATAATGGAGGCATTAATATAAGGCAGAATCCCCAGGGCAAAAATCCCCAGAGCAGAAAGACCGCCTCCAGAAAATAAATCCAGAAATCCGATCACCGGGCTATTTTGGATAGCGGCAGAAAAACTGGCGCGATCAATGCCCGGAATTGGTAAGAAAACGCCTAAGCGCACCAGAATTAATAAACCCAGGGTCACTAAAATGCGACCCCTCAAACCCGCAGCTTGAGCCATCTGCAAGAACGTTTCCTGTGCAGTTGGCGCTTTGTCTCGACTAACGACCATGAAGGACTACCTCAATCCGTTATCAGGAATCAGTTATCAGTTATCCGTTTAAGTTTCTAGTTAACAATTGATGACGATTAACGATTAACTATTAACTAATGTTAACAGTTTACTGATGACTGTTTACTGATTGCTGTCTCCTAACACGTGGCAAGTTCCCCCAGCGGCTTCAATTTTGGTACGAGCCCCTTGGGTAAAGGCAGCGGCTTGTACCGTCAGAGCTACATTGAGTTCACCATCTCCCAGAACTTTGAGGGGGCCGCGTTCCCCGGTGAGGAGTCCCGCTTCCAATAAGGATGCTAGGGTCACTTCTGTATTGGCACTCAGAGAAGCCAGCTTTCCAACGT
This sequence comes from Planktothrix sp., assembly GCA_048595135.1. GTDB lineage: Bacteria > Cyanobacteriota > Cyanobacteriia > Cyanobacteriales > Microcoleaceae > JBMDYE01. Next base: position 19,619 of record JBMDYE010000095.1, read on the forward strand.
TAATCGTGGTGTACTGTTTCCGATTAACCTGGGGAAACCCTTTCAGTTTGGGGAGGCGTCGATAGAGGGGATTTTGACCGCCTTCAAAACCAGGGCGAGTGCTGCTTCCTGAGCGAGATTTTTGACCCCGCATCCCTTTCCCTGCACTCGCACCTTGACCAGCCGAGATCCCGCGACCGACGCGACGGCCACGATGGCGAGATCCAGCTTTAGGGGCAATATCATTGAGTCTCATGATTACTTTCTCTTAATCCGTTTTCAGTCTATAGCGTGATTAGGCGTAAAGCTGCTCAATGGGAATTCCTCGCTCTTTGGCGACATCGGCAAAAGTGCGTAAGGATTCCAGAGCATCAATGGTGGCTCTCGCGTTATTCAGGGGATTGCTTGACCCTAATTGTTTTGCCAAGATATTGCGAACGCCAGCCAGTTCTAATACGGTGCGAACGGCTCCCCCAGCAATTACCCCCGTCCCCGGAGCGGCAGGTCGCATCATCACTTGGGCTCCTCCTCCGACACCGTTAACGGGGTGGGGAATGGAGTTGGCTTTGGTTAAGGGCACTTCAACCACGTTTTTACGACCGTCGGCAACGCCTTTTCTGACGGCACCAATCACATCAGCGGCTTTACCGACACCGACGCCGACTTGGCCCCGTTCATTGCCGACGATAACCACAGCCCGGAAGCTGAGTTTTTTACCGCCTTTGACGACTTTGGTAACACGGCGGATTTGCACCACCCGTTCCTGCCATTCAACTTCTTTCTCTTTGGTACGATTCCCTTTTTTACGACGTTGCTGCTGCTCTGCCATAGTTTTATATATCCTTCTCAACGTTGATTGAGTTCAAAATTTGAGGGCTGATGGTGCTTAGAAATCTAAGCCCGCTTCCCGTGCGGCATCAGCTAAAGCCTTGACACGACCATGATAGAGATATCCACCGCGATCAAAGACAACCTTGTTGATTCCTTGGGCAAGCGCTCTTTCAGCGATTAACTGACCCACTTTCACGGACGCTTCACAGGTCGAGCCGGATTCGAGGGCTGACTTGAGATCGGCTTCTACGGTAGAAGCAGCAACCAGGGTATGCTGTTTCGTATCATCAATCACCTGAACATAGATGTGATGGTTAGACCGGAACACTGCAAGTCTGGGTCGTTCAGGAGTTCCAGAAACTTTTTGTCGCACGCGTTTATGGCGACGTTCACGGGATTCTGCACGAGTTAATTTCATAGTTTATTTCTTCCCACCCTTACCAGTTTTACCAGCTTTGCGTCGGACGACTTCGCCTTGATAACGAATCCCTTTGCCTTTGTAAGGTTCTGGAGGACGCACAGCGCGAATGCGGGCTGCCATATTGCCCACGATTTCTTTATCAATGCCGCTAACAATCACGTTCACGTTGTTTTCCACAGCAACGCGAATGCCTTCTGGGGGAATCATTTCTACGGGCTTACTGTAACCGACGTTTAAGATCAGGTTGGAGCCTTGGACTTGGGCTCGATAGCCCACCCCTTGAATTTCTAAGCGGCGTTCAAAGCCTTTGGACACACCATCAACCATGTTGGCGACTAAGGTGCGGCACAGACCATGACGTTGACGAGCGCTACGAGATTCATCCCGACGCTTGACATTAATAGTTTCCCCTTCCTGTTCAACGATCACTTCGGCGGGAAGGACGCGAGACAATTCACCCTTTGGCCCTTTAACGGTTACTTGTTGACCATCAATGGTGAGGGTAACTTGTTTGGGGATGGAAATTGGACGTTTACCAATTCTAGACATAATGCAATTTACACTTCACAGCTAACCGAATACAGTTATCAGTAATCAGTTATCAGTTATCAGTAATCAGTGAGCAGTTTTTAGTTTTTAGTTTTATCGTTAACGATTTTTCAGGGGATCAATCTCAACTCTGAACTATTTACTGATTACTGATTACTGATTACTGATTACTGAATTACCAAACATAACAAAGCACTTCCCCACCCACGCCTTGACGTCGGGCTTCTCGGTCGGTCATCACCCCGCGAGAGGTGGAGATAATGGCAATGCCAATTCCACCTAACACCCGTGGTAGTTCCTTCCGATTTTTATACACGCGTAAACCGGGTCGGCTGACTCGCTCTAATTTTTGGATGGTGGGTGCTTTGGTTTTAGGGTTGTACTTGAGAGCTAAGGTTAAGCTCTTTTTCACGCCTTCGCCCGTTTCTTCAAAATCGGCAATAAAGCCTTCTGATTTGAGAACTTGAGCGATACTACGAGTCATTCTTGTTGAAGGGATTTGTGTCGTTTGATGCCGCGCCAGGCAAGAGTTGCGAATGCGCGTCAACATATCCGCGATGGTATCGTTTGCCGCCATAGTTTCCTCGTTACTTTACTACCTCAGCTTTCCCGAAAAGGCATACCCATCTCTTTAAGGAGGGCGCGACCTTCTTCGTCGGTTTTGGCTGTGGTGACAATTGCAATATCTAAGCCTCGAATTTGATCGATGCTGTCGTAGTTAATTTCAGGAAAGATTAGTTGTTCTCTGACACCTAAACTGTAGTTTCCCCGACCATCAAAACTCTTGGGATTCACGCCCCGAAAGTCCCGAATCCGAGGTAAGGATAAATTGATGAGTCGATCTAAAAAAGCATACATCCGCTCTGAACGCAATGTTACCATCACACCCACAGGCATTCCTTTCCGAATTTTAAATCCGGCGATCGCTTTGGTTGCGCGGGTGACAACAGGTTTTTGTCCTGTAATGATCGCCAATTCATTAATCGATGATTCTAAAGCTTTGGCGTTTTGAGAGGCTTCTCCTAAACCTCGGTTGATTGTGACTTTCACAACCTTGGGAACTTGATGGATATTTTCATATTTGAATTGATCCATCAGTTTAGGAACGATCTTTTCGGAGTAAATGGTTTTGAGTTTAGCTACCATAATTGTTGTTTTTTACGAGCCCTGGGCTTTGTCAGGGAGGACTTTATTACAGTTATCAGTTATCAGTTATCAGTTCAGGCTTTTCTTGACACCCGACACCTGACACCCGACACCTGATTAATCGATGATTTCGCCTGTTTTTTTCAGCATTCTCACCTTTCTCCCATCTTCGGTGACGGTATAAGAAATGCGACTGGCGACGTTTTCTTTCGAGGAATAAAGCATCACGTTGGAGCTATGGATGGGGGCTTCAAAGGTCATAATCCGACCCGATTCACCTTCTTGACGGGGTTTAACGTGCTTTGTTTTCACGTTAACGTCTTTCACCACCACTTTACTAACTTTGGGAAGAACCCGGAGAATTTCTCCGACTTTTCCTTTATCCCGGCCCGTAATCACTTGCACGGTATCGCCTTTTTTGACGTGCATATTGTAACGCTTCGGGCGCTCGGATGTTTTCTGTTTCGACATTAAATAACCTCCGGTGCAAGAGACACAATTTTTGTGAAATTCTTATCCCGTAGTTCACGAGCTACAGGGCCGAATACACGTGTTCCTTTCGGGTTGCCATCGGCGTTAATAATCACAGCCGCATTATCATCAAAGCGAATGCTCATCCCGCTATCCCGACGGAGGCTATGACGAGTCCGGACAATGACCGCTCTCACCACATCGGATTTTTTGACGGCCATATTGGGAATGGCATCTTTAACAACTGCGATGATCACATCACCAATACCACCGTAGCGACAGTTGCCCCCTTTTAATACACGAATGCACATTAATTTACGCGCACCGCTATTATCAGCAACATTCAGAATCGTTTGGGATTGAATCATAGTGTTTTAATCAGTTATCAGTTATCAGTTATCAGTTATCAGTAATGAGTGATCAGTGTTGAGTTTTGAGCTTTTAGTTTGGTTGAGTTAACAACTAACAACCATTAACTCTTAACTCTTCACTAATTACTGTTCACTGGTTGCTGCTATCTGATTTCCGCCGAGAATTTCGACCACATTCCAGCGTTTGGTTCTACTCAAAGGACGAGTTTCTTGAATTCTGACTCGATCCCCTTCTTGACATTTGTTTTCTTCGTCGTGAGCTTTGTATCGTTTCGTTTTAACGACAATTTTGCCGTATTTAGGATGGGGAGAACGGTTTTCCACCGCTACAACCACCGTTTTATCCATTTTATTACTAACGACCAAGCCAACTCGTTCTTTTACTGCCATAGCTTTGTCTAGTTCAAAGTGAAACTGTTGAAGAATGCCGAATCAAGAACAGATTTAATTTCTTAATTCTTAATTCTTAATTCTTCATTCCGATTGTGCCTTCAGTTCGCGTTCGCGAGCGACTGTTTGCAGGTGGGCTAACCGATGACGGGTGTGCTTAAACTGATGAGGCTTTTCTAAACGCCCGGTCGCTTTCAGTAAACGAAGGTTAGCCAGTTGTTTTTTAACTTCTAAAATTTCTTTAGACAGTTCTTCATCACTTAACTGTCTGGCTTCTTCGATTTTAGGAAAAGACATAGTTGAATCCTTTTTGGTTGACAGTTAACCGTTAACAGTTAACAGTTAACACAAGCGATTTACTGCGCTTCTTCAGTAACTTCACGGGCAATAAACTTCGTTTTAATGGGAAGTTTGAAAGCCGCTAATCGCATGGCTTCCCGTGCAATTTCTTCGGAAACCCCAGCAATTTCAAACAGAACCCGACCGGGTTTGACCACAGCTACCCAATATTCAGGGGCCCCTTTACCGGAACCCATCCGAGTTTCTGCGGCTCGCATGGTCACAGGTTTGTCTGGGAAAATCCGAATCCAAATTTTTCCACCCCGACGAATATAACGGGTCATAGCTCGACGAGCGGCTTCAATTTGGCGGGAGGTAATCCAGCAGGGTTCTTGGGCTTGCAGTGCGAAATCACCGAAGTTTAAGGTATTACCGCGCGTTGCTTGGCCTCTCATTCGGCCTCGCTGTTGCTTGCGGAATTTTGTTCTTCTGGGACTTAACATGATCGTTTGGGATTAATGTCAGTTTTAAGTTTTCAGGAGTTGAGGCGTTAAGGAGGAACGGATCAAACAATCTAGCTGCCATCCTGAACCCCAAATTCCTTTTATCCTTCGTTGGAACGGTCGTCGTATTTCTGACGACGCGGTTGACGATTCCGACGTCCAGGTTGATTGGTTGTCGCGGCGGCGACTTCTTCCTGTCCGGGGATAATTTCACCTTTGAACACCCAAACTTTGACTCCCAGAATTCCGTAGATTGTCAAAGCGGTACAGTAGGCGTAGTCAATATCAGCGCGGAGGGTATGGAGGGGGACGCGACCTTCTCTTGTCCATTCGGTACGGGCAATTTCTGCACCGTTTAACCGACCACTGACTTGAATTTTGATGCCTTCAATTCCGGCTTTTTGAGCGCGGGTAATGGCTTGACGCACCACTCGACGGAAGGATACCCGTTTTTCAAGTTGTTGGGCGATATATTCAGCAATTAAAGTCGCATCCGCATCAACCCGTGCTACTTCGACGACATTAATCCGAATTTGACGGTTATTGCTGAGTTCTTTTTGTAAGCCCAGGCGTAAGGATTCAATTCCCGTACCGCCCCGACCCACAACAACACCGGGTCTTGCGGTTTGCACTTCTAAGTCGATTTGATCGGCTTTGCGTTCAATCCGCACTTTAGAAATGCCTGCGTTGCTCAGGTTCTTGCGAACAAATTCCCGAATTTTGTGGTCTTCTTGCAACAGTTCAGGATACTGTTTGGAATCAGCGAACCAACGAGATCGATGCTCTTGGGTAATTCCCAGTCGAAACCCAACAGGATGAATTTTTTGTCCCATAGCAGTTTAAGGATGAGTGTAAAAACAGGTTTCGGGTTTTAGTCAGTCATCAGTCATCAGTCATCAGTCATCAGTCATTAGTTTTTAATTCTTCTACCTTCTGACACCTGACACCTGACACCTGATTTTAGCCTTCGGCCATTGGTGCCACGGCCACAATAATATGACAAGTGGGCTTGCGAATTTGGTAGGCGCGACCTTGAGCGCGGGGTCTAAACCGTTTAATACTGGGGCCTTGATCCGCATAGGCTTGAGAAATCATCAGTTTGCCTGGATCTAAGCCTTGGTTATGTTCGGCATTGGCTACCGCAGACCGCAATACTTTAAGAATCGGATCGCAGGCGCGATAAGGCATGAACTCAAGGATGATCAAGGCTTCTCGATAGGAGCGTCCCCGAATTTGATCCAGCACTCGGCGCACCTTAAAGGGGGACATCCGAATGTAGCGGGCGATCGCTTTCACTTCTGTGCTAGTGTCTGTAGCCATAGTTCAACTTTCAGTAATCCGTGATCAGTAATCAGTAATCAGTGATCAGTAATCAGTAATCAGTGCTTAGTATTTAGTCTTTCAGCTAACAATTGATAATAGTTAACTACCAACGTTTAACGGTTAACTGATGACTGATGACTGTTAACTGATAACTGATTAACGACGAGCTTTTTTATCACTCTTGGCGTGGCCTCGGAAGGTGCGAGTTGGGGCAAATTCGCCTAATTTGTGTCCAACCATTTGTTCTGTGACAAACACAGGAACGTGCTGTTTTCCGTTGTGGACGGCGATGGTATGACCGACCATTTGCGGAATAATCGTAGAGGCTCGTGACCAGGTTTTGATGACTTGTTTTTCTCCCTTTGAATTGAGCTTTTCAACTTTACTGAGGAGATGATCCGCCACAAATGGGCCTTTTTTCAGGGAACGAGACATAGTTGATTAACCATTAACAAAACAGAAATCAGTGATCAGTTATCAGTGATCAGTGATCAGTTTTTAGTTTTGAGTTTTTAGTTATCAGTTAATCAGCGATAACAATTCACTCCCAACTATTGACTGATGACTGTTTACTGTTGACTGATTACTGTATTAAGTCTGACGTCCACCTTTACCCCGTTTCGAGGATTTACGACGACGACGAACAATTAAAGCGGTACTGCGTTTCTTAGGATTACGCGTTTTCCGTCCTAATGCCGGTTTACCCCAAGGAGTCAACGGCCCTGGACGACCAATCGGAGCGCGTCCTTCTCCACCACCATGGGGGTGATCCACAGGGTTCATGACGCTGCCTCGGACGGTGGGGCGACGACCTTTCCAACGGTTCCGACCTGCTTTACCGATGCTGATGTTCCGAGCATCAATATTGCCAACTTGTCCAATGGTGGCGTAGCATTTGGCGGGAATTTTACGTTGTTCGCCGGAGGGTAACTTCAGGGTGACGTAATCCCCTTCTTTTGCCATTAACTGAGCCGTAGCACCCGCAGCGCGCACAATTTGTCCACCCCGACCAGGAACTAACTCCACGTTATGAACTTCTGTCCCTAACGGAATTCGGGCTAAAGGAAGGGCGTTACCAATCTCAATGGGAGCATCGGGGCCAGAAATAATCAGGGTTCCGACTTTCAATCCCAGTGGATGCAGAATATAGCGTTTTTCCCCATCGATGTAATGCAGTAAGGCAATCCGAGCATTACGGTTGGGATCGTATTCGATTTCCGCAACTTTAGCGGGAATATTGAGTTTATCCCGACGAAAATCAATAATCCGATAGAGTTTCTTATGTCCGCCTCCCCGATGGCGGCAGGTAATCACACCCCGGTTATTCCGTCCTTTATGACGATGTTTGTTTGTCGTTAAAGAACGTTCCGGCTCAGAACGGGTAATTTCTGCAAAATCAGAAACGGTGTGTTGGCGAGTTGACGGGGTATAGGGTCGGTATGAACGGATTCCCATATTTCATCCTTTTCTGAATACTGACGTTAGACTTCTGGGAACAAGACTTTCCGCAGAGGTTCCCCATCCTCCAGGGTGACAATTGCCCGTTTATAACCGGGTTTGAATCCTACGAACTTACCGACACGACGCCGTTTACGTGGAGGAATATGGGTATTAACGCTTTTGACTTTGACAGGAAACAGCAGTTCAATCGCTTGTTTGATCATCGGCTTGGTCGCTTTCCGATCAACATCAAAGGTGAACTGGTTTAGCTCCATCAGAATGGTGGCTTTTTCGGTCAAAATCGGGCGTTTAACGAGATCAATTAGATCCCCAGGTAACGCTTGAAATTCACTCACCGTAAACCTCCTGAATCTTAGCAAGGGCAGTGGGTGTGATTACGATTTTGTCGGCTAAAAGGATATCGTAAACATTGATACTATCAGCCAAGCAAATTCTCATTTTCTCGACGTTGCGGCCGGATAAATAAACGTTTTCTTGTTTTTCAGGCAAAACTAATAGCACTTTGGCATCGGCTTCGACTCCCCAACGGGCTAAAGCGGCAACCAAATCTTTGGTTTTGGGACGAGAAAACTGCTCGCCGAATTCTTCGACAACGATCAGATCTTCGACTCGGCTTTGGAAAGCGGTTCTCAGGGCTAACCGTCTTTCTTTTTTGTTCATTTTGATGGAATAGTCTCTGGGTTTAGGCCCAAAGATCACACCACC
>JBMDYE010000096.1:0-2804 GCA_048595135.1 Planktothrix sp.
GTAGTTCCCTATCAATATAATTATTTTACCCTGTTAGAACAACAATTTCAACTCCCAGGAAAAATCACAGAAGTGATTAATATGGGAATTCCAGGAATGGGGCCAAGAGATTACCTGTCTATTTTAGCCAATGAAGGCTTAAAACTCAAACCAGATCACGTTGTTGTTACCTTTTATGTGGGGAATGATTTCTTAGATAATACGTTAACGGCTAACCTCAGAACCGAAGAAAAATTATATACCGTTGCTTTAATTAAATCCTTGATTAAAATTCAAGCCAACTATCAAGGCAAAATTTTAAATCCGACGAATATTCAGTATAACGACAACGCGCCGACCTTCAATGATCAGAAATATTTACAAGATACCGTCAGCAAAAGTAATATGTTTGTTAGAAATCCCGCCGATGATATGTTTGAGGAGTTTTTTGAAGATGCGGTTCAAGATATTATTAAAATGAAACAATTGTGTGAGTCTCAAAATATCCCCTTTACGGTTGTGATTATTCCTGATGAAGTCCAAGTGAATCAACAATTACAAACCCAAGTTAAAAACGCGTTTGATCCCAAAGATCCGAATTTACTCGATTTTGAAAAACCCAACCGAATGTTACGAGAACGTTTCCAAAAAGAAAATATCAATTATCTCGATTTATTAGAACCGTTTAAAGCCAAATCTCAAACGACTCGTCTATATAAACCGAATGATACCCATTGGAACATCGCTGGAAACCAACTCGCAGCAGAATTAATTGGTCAACATTTAACCCCAAATACAAAATAGTGGGACTATTCATCTGTAACGCAAGTGATAATTTTTTGCGCTAGATTATCTACCCTTGGCTTTAAAAAATAACCATTTTGTTGTGATGTTACTACAAATTGATTAAATGTTTTAATACACAAATTGAGCCGTTCTTGATAGTCCTTAAACTCCATATTATCAATGTAGTTCAACAATTCTAGGGGACTTTCAAACTCGCAATAATCAATAAAACTGTGAGGGGGGAAATCTTCATAAATTGTTGAATCCTTACCGCCATAATAAATCGGTAAACAACCACAGAAAATCGCATCCCAAATTTTTTCAGTACAATAGTAAGGCGCAATTGTATTTTCAAAACACAAATTAAAATGATAATTTTTGAGAATATCAAACTTTCTTTGTCCCCAGTGTTGAATATAGCGCGAATCTTCTAAAGAAATATTATCTTCCCACCGTTTCCCATAAATCTCTATTTTTCCTAAATAATAACCCGTTAACGCAATTTCAATTCTTAACGCATTCAAATCAATATTCACGCCATCCCGCTTTAAGGTTGATTCTCCTCGTTTAGTAATCAAAGCCGCAATTTTTTTCTGTTTAATGGCACTAAAATTATGATCACGATTTAAAGGTATAACTTGATTAAACCGCCATAAACAATAACAATAGTTGTTAATAAAAATATCCCTAGTATAAACATTCATAATATGAATATCTACATCTTGATACTTAACTTTTTTCTCAAAATTAATATCCCAGCGAGGTTCTTCGGTATAAACTAAATATGTTTTTGTATTGCCATATACTTCAATAAAAGTTTCTAAAATATCAATATATTGAGATAAAATCACATTTGCTTCATTGGGATCGTTTGTAAATTCAATTCCCTGCTGTTGCAGTTGGTTAACAGTGAGTTTAAGATAAGCTAAATTTTCTGAAGCACTTATAATTGTATAAGTACAAGGATCAGCCCGAAAAACCTTAATGGAGGATTTGATATTTGGACTGACTTGAACCTGTAGGGGACATTTTTTAAAATAATGTAAATGCGCCCTAATATAGTTATGCGGTGGGGATAGGTTAGGATTTAATTGCAAGGCTTGATCATAATAGGTTAAGGCTGTATCCCATTGATTCAACTTCAAATTAGCATAACCTAAATTTTCATAACTATAGAATAAATCTGGTTGTATTTTTATCGCTTGTTCATAAGCAATAATCGCATTTTGCCATTGTTTTAATTGTAGATAAGCATTGCCTAAAAAATAATAATTCCAAACAAAATCCAGTTCCAATTCAGCAGAACGACGGTAAGCGGTTATCGCCTGTTCCCATTCTCCTAATTGGGTACAAGCTTCAGCAAAACGGTGATGTGTCCAATAGGAATTTGGTTCAAGTTCTACGGCTTGGCGATAAGCGTTAAATGCGTTTTTCCATTGATGAAATTGTACAAGCATATCCCCTAACGCCAAATGTGACCAAGCAAAATTCGGGTTAATTTCAATAGCTTGTTTGTAGGATGCGATCGCATTTTGCCATTGTTTCTGCTGACGATAAATTTCACCGATTTGGTGATAAACAAATCCTAGATCCGGTTGAATTTTAAGGGCTTTTTGATAATTTAAAAGGGAGTCTTGCCAGTTTTCTTGTTGATAATATTGTTCACCTAAATTGAGATAATTTTCTAACATTTTTTGTTTAAAATTTTGGGTTTTTGTTCATAAATGCTTATGTATAATTAAGATTATAATATTAAATCTAGAAATCGGTGTTACAGATGATCCGTAAACCCCAAGTAGAGACGCGCCATGGCGCGTCTCTACACAACACGGATGTGTAGCAGACATTTTTTAAAGATTTCATATAATCAGAGGTGCTAAAGCACAACTACCAACAATAAAAAACAAGGGCATTTGCCCTTGCTCATTCTGTTTAATTTTAATCGAAATTACAGTTTAGTTCCGCACTCAGGACAGAAGTTATTACTCCCGACATTTTTCGCCCCACAATTACTGCAATAAACTAACTCAACCGCTTCG
>JBMDYE010000097.1:0-2187 GCA_048595135.1 Planktothrix sp.
AAGAAAATTACAAGGAAGGGGTAAATGTAATCAAAGTATTTGCAACTGTATATCCAACAAATTATGGCTTATTAGAATTGCCTCCATTAGATTATGATTTAACGGGGCGAAAGGCGAAGATTGTTACTAAAGTGAGTCATGAATGGACGACGGAAAAGGTAGAATATGTGCTGAAAAAAATATCTAAATCATCGTCGTATTAGTCTGAATTGAATACACAATTCAAGTTGATGGCTCGGACAGTAAAATATTTTAACTGACAACTAACTCTTTTTCAGCAAAAAAATACAAATCCGAGCCATTTCTAAACTCAATCAACATTATTGTAGGAAAACTAAAATGACCCAAAAAACAAAAATGAAAGACATGGTTGTGATTCTACCGGGAATTACAGGAAGTGTTTTGCAAAAAGATAATCAAGATGTTTGGTCAATGTCCGGTCAGGCGATCTGGAAAACTTTAACCACATTAGGAGAGAATATTCAATGTTTAAAAATAGACCAAGATGATCCAGAAGCGGAAAGTTTAGGAGATGGTATTCAAGCCACTGCTATTATGCAAGATACCCATCTTATCCCCGGATTAGTTAAGATTGATGGCTATACCCGAACTGCTCGTTTAATTACCGATAATTTTGATGTGATTGAGGGTAATATTTATCATGATCCTGATAACAAAGCCGCTAATTTTTATCATTTTCCCTATGACTGGCGACGAGATAATCGCGCCTCGGCTCGGTTACTTAAAAAGTTAATTGATAAACGCTTAAAACGCTGGCGAGAATTTAGTGGTAGTGAGGATGCGAAAGTGATTTTACTCGCCCATAGTATGGGGGGTTTGGTGTCTCGCTATTATTTAGAAGTATTAGAAGGTTGGCGAGATAGTCGTGCTTTATTTACCTTTGGAACGCCTTATCGGGGTTCGGTGAATGCGGTTAATTTCCTCGCCAATGGCTACAAAAAACTATTTCTCGATTTAACCGAGGTGATGCGATCGCTCACTTCTATTTATCAGTTACTTCCAATCTATGAAATGGTTAAAATTGGAGATGACTATAAACGCATTGCTGAAATTAACAATCTTCCAAATATTATTCAAGATCGTGCTAAGGATGCGTTAGCGTTTCATCGGGAAATTGAAGCCGCCGTTCAAACTAACCTCAACGATGAACGGTATCGAAAATCCTTTACCACTGTTCCGATTGTCGGGATTCAACAACCGACGTTACAATCGGCTCATGTATTGAATGGAGAGCTTACCGTTAGCGAAGACCTCCCCAAAGTCTTGCAAAATCGACCGGATCTCAGTGATGGAGATGGAACAGTTCCGCAAGTTTCCGCCATTCCTATCGAACTTTCTAATAGTTTTAATAATAGCTTTATTGCAGAGCGTCACGGTTCCTTACAAAATCAAAATCAGATTTTAGAAGATTTGCGAAATCGACTTGAATTTAATCAGTTTGATGCGGCGGCGGATGTCCGAGCTTTTCAAAGTGCGATTAGTTTAGCATTAGAAGATTTATATTTAGCAGATGAAGCGATCGCCCTGCGTGCTAAAGTCATTAGTACAGCAGGTTTAAGAACTGGAAAACTACAAGCAAAAATTACCTCTGTTTCCGATAAACAACCGCCTCTCCACCTCAATTTTGAAGAACAAGAGCAAGAATGGGTGCTGATAATGGATGACTTGAAACCTGGACTGTATCGCGTCAGTGTTCAAACTGAAAATATGAGTGATCAAGCTCCCACTCCCGTTCATGATGTGTTTGAGGTGGTTGGGTAGGTAGTAGAGACGTTGGATTCAACGTCTCTACACAATCAGGGTGTAGCAAACATTTAAAGATTTTATGTAAATACAATTAAAGCGGACGAGGGGACTCGAACCCCTGACGTTCACCTTGGGAAGGTGACATTCTACCACTGAATTACGCCCGCAGCCTGATTTTTTTCTGCATTTCCTATTATAACTCAAGTTTCTTGATTTTCAATACCCCTTTGACAACCCATAAAAATTAGGAAAATTTAGAATATTTTGAGTCTGAGTCTACAATATTCAATTTAAGGCACCACAGGTTCAGCAACAGGTTCCTCATAAACGGGTTCGGGTGCGGGTTCTTCATAAGCGGGTTCTTCAACCACAGGTTCTTCATAAACAGGTTCGGGTGCGGGTTCTTGATACAGGGGTTCT
>JBMDYE010000098.1:0-5735 GCA_048595135.1 Planktothrix sp.
AATTTTTAACGAATTACAATCTCGGTCTGTTTTGAGGAATTTGTAATCATCTCCCAGGGGAAATATTAATCCGCCTAACTCCGCCTCCAGTAATTCATCAGCCGTTTCTTTCTGAGATTTTTGATTAAGAATTGCTAATATGTTCAAATCAAATTGATTTCCAATACAAGCGGCTAACTGAAGATTTTTTTGTACAGATTTTGATAAAGCTTGAATTTTACCTGACATTAATTCAACTACATTATCAGTCAAGTTTCTCATCTTTATTTTTTCTAAATCCCAAGTCCAAGTTACTAATACCTGATCAAATATTAGTAATTTTTCTGTATAGAGAGATTTAATAAACTCTTTGAGAAAAAAGGGATTCCCTTCTGTTTTTTTAAAGACTAACTCGGCTAAGTTTTGTGTAGATATCGGTTCAGTCTTCAATGTATCTGCAATCAATTGATTCACTTGCATTAAATTAAGAGGAGAAAGGGAAATATTGTTAATAACGACTCCCTGCTTTTCCATTTCAGATAAAGATAGCATTAAAGGGTGGGTAGCACTGACTTCATTATCTCGATAAGCACCGATTATCAATAAATATTGAGTATTTACTTGGGTTATTAACACCTGAAGTAGTTTGAGTGTGCCACTGTCTACCCACTGAAGGTCATCTAGGAACAATACTAGGGGGTGTTCGGGTTGACAAAAAATTTGGATAAACTCTCGAAAAACTAAATTAAACCGATTTTGTGCTTCTGTTAAAGATAATTCTGTAACAGCGGTTTGTTGACCAATAATGAATTCTAGTTCAGGAATAATATCAATAATAATTTGAGCGTTTACTCCTAACCCTGCTAAAATTTTATGTCGCCACTGTTGTAATTGAGTGTCGCTTTCAGTTAGCAATTGACGCATCAAGTCTTGGAAGGCACTAATTAAGGCTTGATAAGGAATATCGCGGTAAAGTTGGTCAAATTTTCCTGAGATAAAATAGCCTCGTTTTTCAGTAATCAGTTTATAGAGTTCTCGGACTAAAGCTGATTTTCCAATACCAGAATAGCCTGAAATTAAGATCAGTTCAGGGGGGTTTTGTTTCTGTTGAGGAGAGACGATGCGAGTGAAGGTATTTAATAACGTTTGGATTTGCTGTTCTCTCCCGTAAAGTTTTTGAGATATTTGTAAGTAACGACAGATATCTTGACTACCTAAAATAAAGGTTTGGTTTTTTTTGTTTCTATATTGAGTCAGACAAGTTTCTAAATCAACTTTAATTCCATAAGCACTTTGATAACGTTCCTCTGCGGTTTTTGCCATTAATTTCATGACAATTTCTGAAATCGGTAAGGGAATTTCAGGATTAATTTCGTGAGGAGGTATGGGTTGTTTGGCTAGATGAGAATGAATTAACGCTAGTGCATCGTATCCGGGGAAGGGAAGTTGGTTCGTGAGTAATTGATAGAAAGTAACACCCAGAGAATAGAAGTCAGTGCGATAGTCGATAGTTCGGTTCATTCTCCCAGTTTGTTCGGGAGATAAATAAGCTAAGGTTCCTTCTAGGATATTAGGACTTTTCAGGGTAGGATTTTCTTGGGATAAAATGCTCGATATGCCAAAGTCAATAATTTTTAATTGTCCAGTTTGAGCATTGAAAACGATATTAGAGGGGTTGATATCTTTATGAATAATATTTTGATAATGAATTTTGCCGAGAATCTCTGTAATTTTTAGAGATAAAGTTAGGAACTCTGACAAGGAAAATGGGCGACGGTCTAGTAAGAGTTTTAAGGAGTCTCCCCCGAAGTCTTCTAATAAGATGAGGAGTGTATTTTTGTATCGGCGTAATTCGTAGGCTTTGATGACTCCTTCTAAATCAAGATTGTGAATAATTTCGTATTCCTGCTGGTAACGGTAGAGTTCAGCAGAGGTGGGATAATCTTGTTTGAGAAGTTTTAAAATTAAAGGTTGCTGATTAACGTTGAGGATGCCTCGATAGACCAGGGAATTCGCGCTTTCGTAGATTTGGGCAACAATTGTAATATCGGGTAGTGAAATCATGATCTGGTGCCATCTTTAAACTATCCAGCACAGCACGAACAGGGGAGAGTCTTTGTATTTTAACAACATTTTTCTCTGGATATTTTAATTTAACATTTTATCAAGGAATTTACATTGATAAGCTGATACAATGTGAGATTGAATTGATGTAGGGTAGGTACTGCCGTCAGTGCCTACCCTACATCTTTTGTTGTCTACTCTTAACTTAATGACAAAATTTGTCGCGATGGATGGAAATTCGAGTTTTCGTACTGAGTTGATAGGGTGGTTTGAGTTAGGGAAGAACAGCCTCTAAATCGAAAAATTCAGAAATGCCTCTCTGGAATCGTTTTATGGATGTAGAGAAAAGAAACTTCCAAATACTATGCATACCATGCCTTATCCGGATCGTACCCGTATTGAAGTCTCACAACTCCAGTCTGGCGATATTATGATGAAAGGAGCAGATGACTCAAAGACTAGCTCTCTGATAAAAGTTGGTCAGAAGCTAACCCATCCGTTTCGCGATGCCACTATAGTCCACGCTGGTCTGCTAACCTTGGACAAAGATACTCAAGGGTTTGAGGAATTCTATGTTGTTGAATCACAGAAAGATGGCTTGAAGCGGAACAAGCTCTTAACGGACAATGCCAGCTATGGGTACATTGTTTTCAGGCCTAAAAATCGCCAAGTACAGGAGGGTCTTGCTAACACTGCGGGATTCCTAATCACTCAGCAAACAACCAATAGAAACATTCCGTATTCTTACACTGATGCTATCTCATCACTCTTCAAAAAACACTTCGGAAATGTTTCCCTTGCTGACAAATTTCTGAACAGCATTATAGAAGGCGAATCAATCCCCTTGTACTGCTCAAAGTTCGTTACGTTCTCTCTTTTAGCCGTTCATCAGCAAATACAGCTAACAGGTACTCCTTCACCACTCAACAACGATTTCTTTAAGGATATCAACAAATCTCCCTCGCATTTGCTTGAGGACTTAGACAGATACATCGACGATTTTCGTTGTGTTGGCTACCTGCCACCTACTAATCCACCCACTACTTAATTTCTCTCTCAACATCTAGTGCTGATTCATCAGCTTTAATCACTAATAGAAATCGCCCCTCCTTTCGCCTCGTCTTGGCAAAACTTGCGCGAGCGCAGCCTTTCATAAAGAAAGAGCTCGCTGCCTACTAGCGGACAACTAACTGTCTAACTCGGTGTCAAGCCTTGTCTTTATCCATAAGACAAGGCTAAATTAATTTTTTATCAAACAATAAGCCGATTAGAGTAGACAATTGAACTAATTTCAGCATTATTACGGTTGTGTTTGAGCGCGTGATATGGCATTCACTCAGGAAGGTCTAAATTCATAGCTTATAAGCATACCATAAATAAGATAATTTGACATCTACCTTTGTGCAAAGATCCGACTTTTCCGACTGACAAGGATAGGGTATGGAAGGCATGATAGAGACATGGAAAGGATGAAGCCTCAAAAAAAGAGCGACTGAATCTAACCCTAAAAATCGAAATAAAAGTAACATAAATGGAGGATAATTATGACACGTCGTTTTCTTTTCTAAGATCGATATTTGATTAGAAAAATCACATTTTTAAGCTAATAAAATGTGATTAACAAAGCTCTAGACTAGGCACTGCCGTCAGCACCTACCCTAGAGCTTTGTAGTTAATCTTAACTCAGTGACAAAAGAAAAATAATTACATTCATCTGTAATTGCAAATTCATCTAGGGTAGGCATTACCCACCCTATTGAGTAAGAAGCTATCCAGATTTTTACAGCTAAATTCAAACCAAAAATTTGCCTCTAGACTAACTCCCATCACTAATGGAACTTATTTGGTTATTTAAAACTCTCAACAAATACATTGCCTCCTCCAAATGGCAATTTATCTTACTCTTTATCTGCCTAATATTTGATTCAGCATTTGATTCAGTTTTTCGAGCCAGCTTAAAATTTATTATCGATGCCGCCATCGTTCCCAAAAACTATGGCCTTCTGGTTCTAATCCTGTCCTTGCTGGTCGTAGGAGCCATCCTTTATATCTGCATCGGCTTACTAGCACTTTCCCTGGGCGCACGTTTAGGCATTTTAATCACCAACAATATCCGACGCGCTCTATTCCAACATCTCCAAAACCTTTCAATGGAGTTTTTTGGGCGGCGTTCAGCCGGGGATATTGTCAAATGTCTGATTACCGATGCCCAAAAGGTGGAAAATGGTTTAATTACAATGGGGTTAACGGTTGTTATTTTACAACTCAGTAACCTCCTGTTTTCTACTATTTTCCTCTTCTTACTCAGTTGGCAGTTAGCCGTTATCAGTTTAATGGGTTTAACCGTCTGTATGATTGCCCCCGCAAAGATTGCTAGTCTGGCGAGTGAATCCAACTATCAATTAATGCAAAGCGAAGGACAGATTGCCAGTACCGTTGAAGAAAACATCCTTTCGCAATCTATTGTTAAACTATTCAGCTTAGAAAGCAAAATATCCCAAGATTTTGATAGCCATTTAAATAACCTGCAAACCGTTTACGTCCGGGCTAGATTCTTGCTGTACTTAGCTTATAGAATTCCCCTGATGGGTTTTGTCCTAACTCAGCTTGTTGTTTTAAGCGTGGGTGCGGCAATGACCTACTGGAATTTCCTCACAGTAGGAACCCTCGTCTCGTTTCAGATTTTATTAATGGGTTTAAATCTTAATATTATGGGCTTGACTTCCGCACTGCCTGAGTTTATTGAAGCGACGGCGGCTCTGCGACGCATCAACGATGTTTTGTCAGAAATTCCTGCTGTTCAGGATGCACCGGATGCGATTAACTTACCGCATTTTGAACGTGATATTTACTTTGACAATGTTACCTTTAGCTACTCCCAAGAAAGAGGCGGGGTGAAAAATCTCTCCCTGGAGATTCGCCAAGGAGACTTCGCGGTATTTGTCGGTCAAAGTGGAGCAGGTAAAAGTACAATTGTCAACTTGCTGACCCGATTTTATGACCCGGATAAAGGACGGATTCTGTTTGATGGAGTTGATTTACGTCATGCTAAAGTACACTCCCTCCGTTCTCAAATTGGACTGGTTTCTCAGGATGTAATTCTGTTTAATTGCTCGGTGCGAGAAAACATCCGCTGTGGCTATTTAGACGCAACTGACGAACAAGTGGAAGCGGCAGCCAAAGCCGCAGAAATTCACCCCTTTATTTTGACCTTACCCCAAGGCTACGACACCCCTGTTGGTGACAGAGGCGGACAGTTATCGGGGGGACAACGGCAAAGAATCGCCCTCGCCAGGGCGCTAGTCAGAAATCCAGCAATTCTAATTCTGGATGAAGCCACCTCTGCCCTCGACCCCGCTACAGAAGCCGATATCCTCGCCACTATCGAGCATATTGCCAAAGAACGCACCGTAATTATGATTACCCATCGCATTACTCAGGCGTTGCGTGCCAATAAAATTTTTGTGCTGGAAAACGGAACCATTGTCGCATCAGGTAGCCATGCAGAATTGATGCAACAAAAAGGACTCTACACCACACTTTGGCAACAGAGTCATAGAAACAATAATGACTTAGCAGAGCCAGCTTTTTCTTAAGCACAAATTTGACCTGTACTGAATATCTTGGAGTTAAAATTTATGACCAGCACCAATGAATCCAAATGGCTAATCCCCTCTTCTAATCGCCTTACC
>JBMDYE010000099.1:0-18358 GCA_048595135.1 Planktothrix sp.
CGGCCAGGGGATGGATGAATCTTTAGCTAATCGGTTAGAAACAGCGACCGCACCATATTGATTTAAGTGACTCGGATCGGAAAAATAATCATAATTTTGCATCCATTCCCTGGCTAGATCAATAAAGATTAATTCGGTTTCTTGGGTTATCTTTTCCATCTGGTCTATGAATTTTTCTTCATAAGCCGTGCGAACTGGGTCAAGATAATCATCCGTTAAAGGCATATTTACAAATACCACCTTAACATGATTAGACTGAGCGTACTGAATCAGATTTCTTAACGCTTCAGTTTGCTTACCTTCTAACTCAAACCCTTGATAATCTCCATCATAGTAACCGGAAACCTGGGCATGGTTTTGATAGTATTCTTCGGGGTTAAAGCGAATGGAAAGGGGAAGAAAACCATTGCGTTGAAACTTCGACGCTTCAATCTCTTTCGGATCACTCGGTTCGGCTTCATCAACCGGTAATTCGGAAGAGTTTGCTAACGACTGACCTTTCATCCAAGATTGCAACAGGAATTTAAGATTATCCCGTTGTACATAACTATTCGATCCCGCCGCTATCAGTTGATTTAACCAAGTTTGAAACGTCTCAAAGGTTAACTCTCCTTTTTGAAAAATTTCAATTAACTCGTTAAGACTGCGTTGAATATCGAATTGATCCGATTCTGCCAATGATTCAGCATTAATTTTAAACGTACCTTGAGCAATTTGTTGGAACCCTTCAGACGTTGCGATCGCTTGATAAGTCCGGTCTTCGCGACCACTATTGAGCGCTCGAACCCCATCGGCTAAAATAATCAATTTTGGCAATTGTTCAGGAGGCAAAATCTGACGAATAACTAAATCCACTACTTGTAAGGTTGCCCCATTCACCCCAAAATTATAAACGTTTAACCCCGGATAACCTTGTTTGGCTAACTGAGCTTCCAACACCGCCGGGTCAACCCCCCGTAACGCTCTGGAACTGCCAATCACTAACACATCAGGCGGCTTTTTTTCGGTTAAAATATAGTATTGAAACCGAGCCAACTGTTCATCCAGTTGTGGACTTCTAAAGGTCGGATACAAAAACTCAGCTAATTTACACGCTTCTAATCCTAATTTACTGTCCGATAAACTACAATTTTTCGGTTGAGAATCCCCAGAAATAAAATTCGTTGTATTAAAAACCTCGTTATTATTGGAGGGGTTCGGATTATTTGCTACTTCAGACGCCACCGAAACAACGTTAGAAGTTTTCCCTTGATTTGGAGGCGAAGCTGATAACTCAGAGGGGCTTTGTTGTACGGCTAAAGACGCATTTTTGCCTAACCATTGACCCAAAAGTTGATCCGTTTGTACAACCAACCCCCACCCTAACAAACTCCAGAGCAAAGCTAACCCGATTTTGTGATACCGACGAATCCCCTGATCCCCCATCGGAACCAGCATGGCTTCACGAGTAATAAACAAACGGGTTGCCATCAACCCTTGTTGAA
The DNA here is from genome assembly GCA_048595135.1 of Planktothrix sp. Lineage (GTDB taxonomy): Bacteria > Cyanobacteriota > Cyanobacteriia > Cyanobacteriales > Microcoleaceae > JBMDYE01. The sequence continues at coordinate 1,485 of JBMDYE010000099.1, forward strand.
CCGAATACAAACGCCCTTCTAAAAAATGCTGCCAATCGGGGAATCGGCTTACTTCTAACCCCAACATTCCATCCATCGCCTCAGCATTGAGATGGGGATGGAGTACCAAATCTCCGCCAGGACTAGCAATGGTTTCCGCTTCAACCGTCGGAACCAGATCATCCGGTAATTCAGCAGGGGTTGTTTCCGGTTGACTGGTTTTGAAATGAACCCCATAACGCCAAAGGGGCAATTTTTGTCCGGCCCGACGGCCATAAATTCGCACCCCAGCAATTCCAGTGATCCAGTGATTGCGGAGAAACTGAGCAATAATCGGGGCAACTTGAGACTGGGAGGGACAGGTGGGCGCCTCTGTCATCACGTGCAGCAATTCTTCCTTCTGCAATAACAGCACCCGAATGCCCCCCGTTGCCAATTTTGTCTCTAAATCCGGATTAATCAGACGGGTGAGAATAAACCGTAACGCCGATAAATTGCCATGTTGCGCTAAAACTAAAGCGGTGGGTTGTAATTCCGGATGCTGCGCCCCGGGTAAATTTAACCAATCAATCCAAACGGGAGTTCCGGGTTCACTATCCGTTGTAGCCGTTGCTAACCCATACACCGTTGCTGCACAGATGCCTTGAGGGGCTAACAGTTCCAGAATCGGGGCGATCACGGTCATCACCGCTTGCTTATCGGGAACCAGACGTTTGCGGTTTCTCCCTAAACCTGGCGGTTGCTCTCGATGACAGAATAAATGCAGGGTGGCTTCTTTTAACGTGGCTCGAACTTGGACTTCAAGTTGACTTAATTTTTCGTTCAGGAGGCGGGCGAGCGCTTGTTCATCTCCCCAGCGTCCCCACTCTTTCAGAATTTTATCGGGGGGCGTTAAGTCAATTCGCAACATCCAGTCCGGTGTCGATTCCCCCTGGACTTGCAACAAAATACAAGCGTCCCGAAATTCTTCGAGTTTTAGCAGTCGCAACCGTTCGGCAATCGGTTGGGCTAGCAACGATGGATCGGGACTATAGGCGGACTCACACAACACCCAGAGGCGGCGTTCGGAAGATTCCCCTTTATTTTTATCGGCTTTTTTTGATTTCGTTGGTTTGGAACGAATGGTGACTTTCACTCCCACTCCCAACCCCCCTAAAATTTCACTCAGATAGCTGGCAATCGCATCAGGATAGCCTTGTCGCGCTAAACTTTCCGTTGAAACCGTTAAAGGGGCAGAAGGGGTTACAGGGGCGGAAAATGCAGGCTCCGGGGTTGTTTTTTCCTCAACCTGAAAATTAATCGTTGGCTGGGGATGCACTTCTAGGTTCTGGGTTGTCTCTTCTTCAAATCGTAAATGGGTTCTGGGTTGAACAGGGGGCTTCACTTCCTCCTGCTCAAAACTTGGTTTTGGCTGGGTGATCGTTTCTTGAGTCTGCCCATTCGTTCTAGGTTGGGAATAACCCTCAACCTCCTCGTCCGCGCTTAACGAGAAGGGTTGAGTTGATGGTTCTGTAACGATGGGTGTTGAATTAAAGGCGATCGGTTCGGGTTCAATGGTTTCTGGAGGCTGTGAAGGTTCCACCCGTGTTGAGAAATTCTCCGCTTCGGAAGGATGTTGTTTTTTAAACAGTCCCGTTAATTTGGATAACGGCCCCTGTCCACTCGGAGGAGCAGGGGGCTGGAGGCTGGTGGGTTCCGGTGTTGTTGTTCCTTGATATTGTAATTCTGTGTATTCGAGTTTAACCGTCCAGTCTGGACGTTTAGCGCCTTGCGATCGCCCACAGAGAAAAACTTTATAAATGGGGGGCTGTTTCTGAGGCAATAAAGACGCTAACTGCGTTTGCTTGAGCGCATCTGAAAATAACGAGACAATGGTTTTTTCCGATGGAGGCTGGAAAGATTCACAAAAAATATGTAAGTGATTGCCGCGCACGCGAACTTGAACCTGCACATCCGCAAGTCCAATCGTTTGTTTTGCCCATTCTGTTACTGCGGATTCATCCTTAATTACAACAGCCATGCGCCTTTAATAGAACCCCCTGCAAAACCAAACGACCTTGATTTAGTTACAGTTCCCTGTTCCTCCACAACCGAGACATATTAACACATTTAGTTCGCTCCAACCATCTCAAAATCAGTTGTTTTTCTCAGGCTCGGTAGTTCATCATAATGATGATCACGTGATTGTTAAAAATTTTATTTCTTATGCAAACTCATAAAGGCGATCAAAATCTTCCCCAACCCTCAACCGATGCCATGTTTCCTTCTAACTGGTTGCTGAGTTTGGCAACAGCCCCCCTATTAGTCGGGTTAGTCGGCAGTCGTCTGATCTCTAACTTCATTTTAGAACTCAGTGAAAGCAGTGAAGAAATCCTCCGAGGCGATCGCCTCCCCGTTCTTCATTTCCCTGAAACAGAAGAAAGCTAGACAGTCACCAGTCATCAGTCACCAGTCAGTAGAGACGCGCCGGGGCGGAGCCATGCCGATAGACTTTTGGCGCGTCTGTACCCAGTCACCAGTCATCAGTCACCAGTCATCAATGCTTCTTCCCTATTGCCTAATTCTTAATTCTGATCCTTCGTTCCACTCAGGACGCTACGCGATTCTTAATTCTTAATTCTTAATTCTTAATTCTTAATTCTTCATTTCTTCTCCTGATTTTAATTCTAAAAATTCATCTAAATTGGCAAAGGTTCCTGCATAAGTAATGGTGGGAGAATCATATCCTTTGAGATGAACGTTATATTGTTGAAATAAATTTTGCGGACAAACTTGAGCTAAATATTTATAGGTGGTTTCTCCTAATGCAATATCCATGCCGATTTCTTTTGTAGAAGACTCTAAACGAAAGGCGGCATTGACCGTATCTCCTAACGCTGTATAATCTGCACTGCCCCCACTTCCGGTATTTCCAACCATTGCATATCCGGTATTAATTCCAGCACCCACTCGCAAGGGAAAGGGCAGGGGATAAAGACTACTTAACTCAATTGTGACTTTATGAAGTTGACTTAAAGCTTTAGAAATTTTCAACATTTCTTGAGGATTAACGCCTTGGGTTCCATGAAACCACACCGCCATAATGGCATCCCCAATATATTTATCGACCCAACTGCCATGTTCTCGAATAATTTGTCCCGCATGGCGAAACCAACGTCCAATGACTTCTGATAAAATGCGTTCGTCCAATTGTCTTGTTAAAACCGTAAAATCGCGAATATCCATCACCATCACGGAAATTAAACGACGAACCGTTAAAGTGGCGGTAAAATCTTCTGATTCCGGTTCAGGCGGTTCAATGGCACGGGATAAAGTCGGACAATGGAATTCTAATTCAGTTTGACCAAAGACAATATGATCCCCATCATGAAGCGTTACGGGAATCGTGACCCGACGACCATTCACAAAGGAACCGTTGCGACTACCGAGATCAATCAGAAAAAATTCTCCCGTTTCCATCCGTTGTAACATGGCATGATTTCGGGAAATCCATCGATCTTTGAGGACAAAATTATTGTCTTCATGACGTCCAAAAGTCCAGTAATTTTTCCCGGTTAGTGGCAGGTAATGGTCGCCACCTTCTATATGCAAGATGAAATGGGGAATAGGTTGGAACGTCACGCTGGGGTTCAGAGAGGACATAGGGGATATCAATTGGGACTTTCTAGCTTAGAAACTTTCCGCTTCAACCGCAGAAAGTTAAAAAGTCACACCTAAATCATAGTTCTTGAATATAGATCAACAAATGATGCACCCCCTGTCTCAGTCCGATCATCCAAGACAAGCCACAATTAAAAATAAACTATCCACTAAAATCGTACTTAACACCGCACCCCCAAATGCCCACCAGTGTTGTTCTTTCGATTGTAACGGAAAAATACCAACTCCAAACAGAATCAAGGCAAATCCTACCGCCCAACTAATCCCCCAAGGGGTATTGACAATTTGAATTGCATTTTGAAAGATTGGTAATGCTAACGCGGGTTCGACTTGCATCAGTTGACGCCAACTCGGAATTAACCCGGTGATGTAGAAATAACCATCGGTAACCGCCGTTCCAAATAAGGAACCCAGATAAAACCAATTGCCGATTTTTCCCCAACCTCGACACAAACACCACACGGCGAAGGGAACTCCTAACGCTTCAATGGGTAAGTGCAGCAAAGGTTCCCATCGTAACCAACCCCAATAAATTGAACCGGTTAACCAACTCCAGGTAAAGCCAAGTAACAAATCTCCCCAAACCCAAGTGGAGGCTTTTCTGAGTAACAACCCACTTGCAGCCAGCCATACAGATGTCATGATTAAGCTGAGTTCTGGCCAAAATCGCACCAGAGGGGCTTGGAAAAAGACAGGAACAGAAACTAAAAAAATAGCGGCGAAGAACAGAAGCCAGGTTTGCAGTCCTCCGGCTTTGGCAAGAACTGCGTTAACAAATCTGTATTTGGAGTAAGTCGGTTGAATGGTAGTCAAAATAAACCCCAGTAGTAGCTTAGAAAATTTGTAAAGTTTTATTAATTAAATTCATCTTATGTAATATATCACAACTTTTATCCCCCCCTGGGGTATTTATTCTGAATTATACCACAAAAAATATCCCCCCGGTGGGGATAGGAGATCAGGGGGACAAGGAGAAGCGGGGACAAGGGGAGAATTTATTCACTGATGACTGATGACTGGGTACAGACGCGCCAAAAGCCTATCGGCATGGCTCCGCCCCGGCGCGTCTCTACTGACGGGTGACTGATGACTGGGTACAGACGCGCCAAAAGCCTATCGGCATGGCTCCGCCCCGGCGCGTCTCTACTGACGGGTGACTGATAACTGATGACTGGTGACTGGTGACTGATGACTGATGACTGATGACTGATAACTGATAACTGATGACTGTTGACGGGTGACGGGTGAGTGGATATGATTACCCCGATGGCTAGGCAAATACAGCACTCAATACCGATGTATTCTGAGAAAAACTGCATTATTAATTGTGATTGCAATTCACGAGGGAGTATTCATGGGAACAGCCTATAAGCGGATTTTACTAAAATTAAGTGGAGAAGCGTTGATGGGAAGCTTGGGCTACGGTATTGATCCGGCTGTAGTCCATGATATTGCCCAAGAAGTGGCTGAAGTGGTCAATATGGGGACACAAGTTGCCATTGTCGTGGGTGGCGGAAACATTTTCCGAGGGGTGAAAGGGGCATCGAAGGGAATGGATCGGGCGACGGCGGATTATGTGGGGATGATTGCCACCGTGATGAATGCCATTACCCTCCAAGATGCCTTAGAACAGATTGGGGTTCCGACCCGGGTGCAAACAGCGATCGCCATGCAGGAAGTTGCTGAACCCTATATCCGACGCAAAGCCATTCGCCACCTTGAACTTAATCGGGTGGTTATTTTTGGGGCAGGTTCTGGGAATCCTTTCTTTACCACCGACACCACAGCGGCATTACGGGCAGCGGAAATTGATGCCGAAGTGATCTTTAAAGCGACCAAAGTGGATGGAGTCTATAATGCCGATCCGAAAACGAATCCAGACGCTCAACGTTATAAAACATTGACTTATAGCTATGTTCTGACCCATGATCTACGAGTAATGGATAGTACGGCAATTGCGCTGTGCAAAGAAAATAATATTCCGATTGTCGTATTTGACCTGACGGTGCGGGGAAATATCAGCCGTGCTGTCAGTGGTGAATCTGTTGGAACCTTAGTAGGAGGTTTGTGTGAAGTTAGCTGAAGCTGAAGATTTGATGAAAAAGTCCCTAGAGGCGACTCAACGTTCCTTTAATACCATTCGGACGGGACGGGCGAATGCCTCTTTGCTGGATCGAATTCACGTGGACTATTATGGGAGTGAAGTGCCATTAAAATCGATGGCCAGTATCAGCACCCCCGATGCGTCTACCATTGCGATTCAACCGTTTGATCGCAATACCATGAATATTATCGAAAAGGCGCTCTTAACCTCAGATATTGGCATCACTCCCAGTAATGATGGTTCGATTATTCGTCTTAATATTCCCCAACTAACCACAGAACGGCGGAAAGAATTAGTCAAACAAGTCGGTAAACTCGCGGAAGAAGGAAGAGTCGCAGTCCGCAATATTCGTCGGGATGCGATTGATTCTGTTCGGAAACAGGAAAAAAATAGTGAACTTTCTAAAGACGAGGCGGCTGATGTACAAGACTCGATCGAAAAGATCACGAAAAAGTACATTGCTAAAATCGATGAAGCTTTAGCCGCTAAAGAAAAAGACATCATGACAGTGTAACTGAATTGGCTAAGAGCCGATACTGCTGGTGTCAGCCTTTCCAAAACAAACAACGACTATACAGACCCATAACCACCATGTTTGACTGCATTATTGTTGGTGCTGGCCCAGCAGGGGGAGCAGCCGCTTATCATTTGGCAAAACGAGGACGTTCTGTTTTAATCCTGGAAAAAGATTCCCTCCCCCGCAAAAAACCTTGTGGGGGCGGGGTTTCTCCAGTGATCGCTAAATGGTTTGATTTTGACTTTACCCCTGCAATTTCAACGACGGTTAAGACGATTCGTTATACCTGGAAATTAGGTGATCCAGTCGAGTCTGAGATTGAAATCCCGATGTGGATGGTGCGGCGAGAAGTATTTGATCAATTTTTAGTTCAACAAGCCCAACGTCAGGGGGCGCAACTACAAGATAATACGGAAGTTAAGGGCATTGAATTTAAAAGTGATCATTGGCAAGTGAATACCAACGGAGAACCCGTTACAGGTCGTTACTTGATTGCTGCTGATGGGGCAAAAGGCCCAATGGCAGGTTTCCTGAAGTTGAAACAGTCCAAACGTCGCTCTAGCCTGTCAATGGAGTTACCGTCAGGTCAGGATTTGTTACCAACTTTTGAATTTGGGATCGTGAAAAACGGCAATATTTGGGGTTTTCCGAAAGCCGATGGTTACTCCCTTAATATTGCCACGTTCATCGGTGGAGATCCCAAGGATCTGAGCAAAGATTTACAGAATTATGTGACTCAGGTGGGTCTCGATGGCGGTCAGCCGATGGTGGAGTTTCCCTTGTGTTTGTGGGATGGGGATAAAACCCTACACACGCAAAATGCTGTGTTAGCGGGGGAAGCCGCCAGTTTAGCTGACCCCCTCTCCGGTGAAGGCATTCGTCCTTCAATTTTGAGTGGGATAAAAGCCGCAGAAGCTATTGACCAAGCGTTGGGCGGTGTCAGTAATGCGTTGGAAACCTACACCCAAATCATGAAGGATGAATGGGGTTCTGATATGGTTTGGGCTGGACGTCTGGCGGGTGCGTTCTACCGTTTCCCTGGCGTCGGTTACAAAGCGGGGGTTAAACTTCCCATCGCTACCAAAATTATGAGCCAAATTCTCACGGGTGAACGGCGTTATGGTGATATTACAGGTAAAGCCATGAAAAAGTTAATGCCATTCTAAGATCAGTCACCAGTTAACAGTTAACAGTCACCAGTCACTCCTCACCAGTCATCAGTCAGCAGTCAAGCAGTTAGCAATTAGTAACTCAAGAAGATGTACAGATGCTTTCTTACAGCAAACATTTTGACTGATTAATAACGTTTAATTGTTAACTGTTAACTGGCAACTGATGACTGATGAGGAGTGACTGTAGTGTTATTTTCCAATACAAAACCGACTAAAAATCCGATCTAAAACGGATTCGGTAACTTCTTCTCCGGTCACTTCCCCTAACGCATGAATGGCACCCCGTAGGTCAATTGTCCAGAAGTCGAAGGGAAGTTGATTTTTAATGGTGATTTCGACTTGTTCTAAACAAGTTTTAGCTTGGGTTAAGGCGGCGGCTTGACGTTGATTAATGGCAAAATCTAAATTAGCGGCTTGTAAATTCCCTTGATGAACGGAATTTAAAATTGCCGTTTCTAACGCTGGAATTCCTTGATTTAATGCGGCTGCCATTAACACAACTTGACCCTCATTAATCTGGAAATGATTAATAATTTTTTGACGAAATTGATGTAACGCTTCAGTGTCAATTTGATCAATTTTATTAATTACAATAATAAACGGACGCTGGTTAATTTGTTCAAAAATATCTAAATCGGCTTCTGTTAATCCTTGCGTTGTATCAAGGGTAAATAAGATTAAATCGGCGGATTTTGCTGCTTGTCGCGATCGCTCAATTCCGATTTTTTCCACCTGATCTTCAGAATGACGAATTCCAGCCGTATCTAACACTTGAACGGGGATTCCACCTACGACTAATTGTGATTCGACTACATCACGAGTTGTTCCGGGTAAATCGGTTACAATCGCGCGATCGCTTCGACTCCAAGCATTTAATAAACTCGATTTCCCCACATTCGGACGACCGACAATCGCCACTTTTAACCCCGTTCTTAATAATTCTCCCGTTTCAGCAGTGGCTAAAAAATAGGAAAGTTCCGTTAAAACCTGATGAATTTGTTCAATAATTTCTGATTCATTTAGAGGCGGTAAATCTTCCTCAAAATCCACTCTGGCTTCAATTTCTGCTAAAATATCTAAACAAGTTGCTCGTAATTTGCGAATTGGATTTGCTAATTTTCCTTGTAATCCTGCTAACGCCGTTTGTGCTGCTGCGATGGATTGAGATCCCACTAATTCCGCTACACTTTCCGCTTGAGTTAAATCTAAGCGACCATTTAAAAACGCTCTTAAGGTAAATTCTCCCGGTTGTGCTAATCTTGCTCCCGATTCTAAACACAATTGCAGCACTTGTTGAACCGCCATAATTCCCCCATGACAGTGAAATTCCACCACATCTTCACGGGTATAGGAACGGGGAGCTAACATTAATAATAACAACGCTTCATCGATAATTTGTTGACTGTAGGGATGGCGAATATACCCATATAAAATCCGGTGACTTTCCCAAATTTGCCGTCCAGGGGTGTAAAATAACTGCTTGGCAATGGTTTGAGCATCAGACCCCGACATCCGCACAATCCCGACACTCCCCTGTTGCGGAACAATCGCTGTTGCGATCGCTGCAATTGTTCCACCCGTTGCCAACATTTCCACCATTGTTTCCGACTAGACGACAAACCAACTTTATTATTTTAGCTTAAAAAATCGGATCAACATTCAAAATCTGGGTTAAAAAAGATTTATCAGAATTTACCCCAATCCATTCATTATCCTCCTTGAAGTTATGAAATTTTTTAACCAAGTCTCTTTGCAAACGCCAGAAAGTGTTGAGCTTGACTTTACATTAGCTGGAATCGGAAATCGTGCCTATGCTTTGTTGATCGATTATATCGTTTGGGGATTAACTTTATCAATCTTTTCTCTGGCTTGGTTCGGATTAGCCGGGTTACTGAGTGAATCCTTATCGAATTTTTTGGGGGGATTTGATCAATTTGAGTTATGGTTATTTTCCCTGTGGCTGTTAATTTTCTTTTTTATTTATGTGGGATATTTTGTCTTTTTTGAAACCTTGTGGCAAGGTCAAACCCCTGGAAAACGAGTGATTAAAATTCGAGTGATTCGAGATGACGGTAGACCTGTGGGATTACAGCAAGCCATCTTAAGAACCTTATTAAGACCCGTGGATGATTTGTTTTTTATAGGAACCTTTTTTATTCTGCTGGGAAAACAAGAAAAGCGGATTGGGGATTTAGTAGCGGGAACTTTAGTGATTCAAGATCACGGGTTAATTATTCCGGCTAATTTCCCCATTTCTGACACGGCTTACCAGTTAGTGACTCAGTTAAAAATTGAAGCGGATTTTTCCCGTTTATCTCCGTAAGAATTTATTATTATACGGTTTTATTTACAACGCCGAAACAATATGACTTCTGAAGCAAAAAAACGACTGAGTAAAGAACTGGCTTATCAAGTTAAAGATATCATTCGTTTAGAAACAGTTCCCCCGGAAACAACGGCGACCCAATTTTTAGAAGCCGTTTATTTAGCTTATCAAGACTCTTCGGATTGAAATCGGATTTTCAACCTCAACTTGGATTTAAGGTTAATTTTATTTACAGAATTTTAAATTAACCTTAATCTATTTTCTCTATCATTCTTTTACAATTATATCATCTAATCTTGTTTTTTATGAAACGGCGTATTTTTCTGTGGTATTCTTTCCTATTTGCAACCGGTTGTCAAGCAGCGGCTAATTGGTCTCAAGAGCCTCTGGCTCCTTCCTTGGGGTTGAAAAAAATTCGCTTTGCAGTTACCGATACTCAAGACTTAGAAAAAGTACAAAAAGATTATGGAAAATTCCGCACTGCTTTAGAGCAAGTTTTAGAAATACCGATTGAATTTGATTTAGTTAAAAGTTATATTGATACGGCTTTAGCCTTAAGTTCAAATCAAGTGGATTTAGTGTTAACTGGCCCGGCTGAATATGTGATTATTCGGGAACGAACAAAAGCAATTCCTGTGATCGCAATTACCCGTCCGAATTATCGTTCAGTGATTGCGGTAAAAGCCGAGAAAGGAATTAAATCCCTCTCTGAATTAGCCAATAAAACAATTGCCATGAGAAGTGTTGGTTCAACCAGTGGGCATTTAGGGCCAACTCAACAATTGTTAGATGCGGGTTTAAATCCTCAATCGGATTATTCCGTTAAAATGTTAACTTATGAAGCTGGATGGGAGGCGTTAAAAAAGGGAGAAGTTGATGCTTGGGCGGGGCCTTTAACACTATATCAAGAATTTTTAGCGAACGATCAATCCTCGGATCAAGAATTTCCACTGCTGAGTTTAGGGCCGTTTTTACCCAATGATGTTTTTGTTGCAAACAGTCAATTTAACCCGGAACAAGTCGAAATTTTACGTTCGCGGATGGTCGCTTCTCAACAACAATTAATTCAAGCCTTATCCGCCACTGAAGTCAATCATAAATTTAAGGATTCAACCTTGATTCCAGCCAGTGATCAAGATTATGATATGATTAGAAAAGTATACAAAGCTTTGGGTGAAAACTAATAATCTGAGATTCGGCAGCCAACGAGAGGTGCGATCAACTTTAATTCCCAAAACGGACGTCATTGATATGAACGGTATAATCATTGTTAAAAATTAAAGGTTTAGTTTTAATGAAATGAATCAAAAACTTATTATTAAAACTAAGCTGTATGTACTTTAAATTTTTTAAATTCAACTTAAGTTTTAACCACTTTTTAATTCCGATGCCCAAAATTGGCTTAAAAGAATGGTTTCACAGTTGGAGTATTTCTAAGAAATTTAGCTTGACCTATCTTTTTGCCATTGGAATTGCTTTAGGGGGAAGTAGTGGCGGACTCATTTGGGGTGAATTTTATGAGCAACAAGCCATAGAAATGGTGCAAAGAGCCGATTTACAGGAAAAGCTATTAAAACAGTTAAAACTCACGGGGATTCAATTGCGATCGCATCCTCAAATGTTGTTACCCGTTTTGGGAAAAGAAATCAGTTTTGAATATGAAAAATATCGCTTTTTAGGATATCGAGATGAAGCAGAAAAATACCTGGAAGAACTGGAAGATTTTCTCCAGAAATATCCCAATTTTACAGCGACAGATTTACAACGATTTAAAACCTTTTTACGAGATTATCAAAAACAAGTTAAAACCTATAATGATTTAGTAGAAGAATTATGGGTATCCGTTCAACTTTCAAGCTTAACCCCCACTAAAATTCCTCAAGCCGAACAAAGGATTCTCAATTTTATTAAAGGACAAGAAACCCAAAAAAATCATCTGGAATTTGAACAACTTTCTGAAGATTTACTCAAGCTGCTTTCGATTGCGGAACAGCAAAAATATGCAGCCAATCGTCAACTTAACCAGATTCAAAAAACCCGAATCAAAATTTTAATCTGGAGTATGCTGGTTAGTGTGATTTTAGCAAGTTTGTTAGCTTATTATACCGTTTGGAATATTTCTCTTCCTTTAAAAAAAATGACGGAGATTGCTAAAACCGTCACCGAAAAATCTAATTTTAAGCTGCAAGTTCCCGTCACCACCTCTGACGAAGTGGGGACTTTAGCTTTATCCTTTAACCATCTCATTCAAACCGTTGGAGACTATACAAAAAAACTAGAAATTTCTCGCCAAACTTTAGAACAAAAGGTTCAGGAAAGAACTCAAGAACTCAGCCAAGCATTAGAAGAACTTCGGCAGACTCAAAGCCAACTGATCCAAAGTGAAAAAATGTCCAGCTTAGGGCAAATTGTTGCCGGAATTGCTCATGAAATTAATAATCCGGTTAACTTTATTCACGGAAATTTAGAACACGCGAAGAAGTATACCCAAGAGTTATTAAACCTCCTTCAGCTTTATCAACAAGAACATCCCGAAAGTCCTGGGATTATTCAAGATTATTTAGATGAAATTGATTGGAATTTCTTTAAAGACGATTTACCCAAGTTAATGCAATCGATGACCATTGGAACCGAACGAATTCGATCAATTGTTTTATCATTAAGAAATTTTTCTCGTTTAGATGAATCTGAAAAGAAAAAAGTCAATATCCATGAAGGAATTGATAGTACCTTACTCATCTTAAATAGTCGATTTAAGACCGGAGTAAAGGTAATTAAACAATATGGGGATATTCCTGAGATTGAATGTTATCCCGCCCAATTAAATCAAGTTTTCTTAAACCTTTTAACAAATGCCTTAGATGCCTTAGAAGAACAACAATCCTGCCCAAATACTCCCGAAGTAATAATCCAAACCCAAAAACTTGATTCAAATCGGATCGAAGTTCGGATTCGCGATAATGGGATTGGAATTCCTTTAGACATTCAACCCAAAATTTTTGATCCATTTTTTACAACAAAACCCGTTGGAAAAGGAACTGGATTAGGCTTATCAATCTGTTATCAAATTATTAATAAACATCAAGGGAAAATCAAATTAATTTCTCAACAAAATCAAGGAACAGAATTTATTATTAGTTTACCGATTTCTCGTGAATTTTAACCGGATGGTGTCTTGAGAAATTACCGAAAATTCCCAAAGGGACAGGTGGTTAGATGCAGGGGAATGAAAAAAAACTAAATTGGGGAATAATCAGAACCCGAATGATGAGAAAATAAAGAAACTGGAACAATCCAGATCAAAATGCACTTATCCATCTTGTACAAGGGAACTGCTCAAATGTTGAAACGAGTTGCTGCCATTATTTTACTGTGTTTTAGCCTGACTTTAACAGGTTGCGTCTCCGTTGGAGGCGGGTTAAATAGTTTTGTGGATACCGCCGATGGATATGAATTTATTTATCCGAATGGATGGACACAGGTTAGCGTTTCTAACGGCCCCGATACGGTTTTTCACGATATGATCGAACAAAGTGAAAATGTCAGTGTTGTGATTAGTCCGATCTCTAATAATAAACAAACCTTAGCGGAAATTGGAACCCCCACCGAAGTGGGCTATACGTTAAGTAAAAAAGCGATCGCCCCTGAAGGTTCAGGACGTACCGCAGAATTGATTAATGCGGAATCTCGCGAAGTCGGTTCTAACACCTATTATTTGTTAGAATATGCAGTACAATTGCCCAATGAAAAACAACGGCATGATTTTGCCAGTGTTGCCATTAGTCGTGGTAAATTGTTTACTTTAAATGTGTCTACCACTGAAAAACGCTGGGAAAAAGCCCAGGATATTTTACAACAAGTGGTTAAATCTTTTAAAGTGTATTAATTTAGTCCCCATTTTATCTATGACCGACCCAAATCGAATCACATTAATTTTAGCTTCTGCTTCGCCAGCACGACGTCGTTTATTAGAAACCGTTGGCGTTGATGCGGTAATTCGTCCGAGTGATTTTGATGAGTCTCAAATTCAACTCACTGATCCGGTAGAATTAGTGAAAACCCTCGCTCAATGTAAAGCAGAAGCTGTTACCAAAACGTTAGAAACTGATCCAGAATTGATCGGAAAAAATTGCTTAGTTTTGGGGTGTGATTCGGTTTTGGCGGTGGGGGGAGAAATTTATGGAAAACCTGAGAATCCAGAGGAAGCGATCGCCCGTTGGAAAACGATGCGAGGTCAAGTTGGACAACTCTATACAGGTCATGCCTTAATGGATTTATCGCAGCAGAAAACGTTAGTTTATGCTCCCGTTACTCACGTTCATTTTGCACCGCTTAGTAATGAAGAAATTGAAGGTTATATTGCTAGCGGAGAACCCTTAAATTGTGCCGGATGTTTTGCCATTGAAGGGAAAGGCGGTTTATTTGTAGATAAATTAGAAGGCTGTCATACTAATGTTATTGGTTTAAGTTTACCCTTATTAAGAAAAATGTTCCACAAATTAGGTTATGAAATTACCGATTTCTGGAATAAGTAGGATGGGCTCTGCCCATCAATGCTTTATATAGAAATCCAATTTGTTATTTCCCTTCAAGTTTGACCCGATATCCGAGTGGTGATGATGGGCAGAGCCCATCCTACAGGCAAGTCAGGGGAAAGATTAAATATTCTAAGAAAAACAATTTCCAAATAAATTGATAAAATCGGGCAATGGATTGTTTATCGGTTAAATCAACTTTTTGACTTCTCCACCACAATAAATTTAAAATAATCAGATGACTTAATCCTAACAAAACGGGGTTTAAAAAGGGTTGTAACCACCAACAAGCGAGAATCATTCCCAGATAACAAACGGTTAACACCCATCGGGATAAATTAAAGACGGTAACGGTTCCGAGTTTGATTGTTAAGGTGGTAATATTATGTTGACGATCGCCGTCTAAATCGGGAATATCTTTAAAAATGGCGATCGCAAAGGTAAACCATAAAATAAATAAGGTTAACGCCAAAACCGGAGGCGTAATCGTTGGGATAACATCCGTTGTTTGTCCTGATAATACCCAACTAAAATGTAAAAATAATCCTAAATTAACAATTACTCCTCGCACGGTAAAAATACATAATGCTGCCCAAAAGTGAAATTGTTTTAACCGAATGGGAGGTAAAGAATAAGCTGTCCCAATGGCTAAACTGATCCCAACCATTCCTAATAAATAATAACTCTGAAACGCTGCAATAATTAACGCTAAAATTCCCGATAGTCCAATAATAATTTTAGCTTGATTAAGGGTATATTCTCCGGCGGCTAAGGGTAAATGGGGTTTATTAATTTTATCAATTTCAATATCTTCCAGTTGATTCAAACCGACAATATAAACATTCCCACATAAACAAGCCAACCAGCTAAAAATTAACGTTCCTAAGCTCAACCTGAAATCAACGATTTGGCGATACTCCCCCAGGGTCATTAAATATAATCCCAAAACACTTAAACTTGTCCCGATAATTGTATGGGGTCGAGAAAACTTCCATAAGAAATATAAATCGGGGCTATATTGTTTAATGAAGTTAGGAGAAGTCAGAGAAGGTGAAGGCGGTGGGGAAGAAACTTTTGTCATGATTTCAGAAAAATTCGGAATCAATTAACGTTTTAAATCCTACCCTATTCTTCTGAAATCAACAATAATCTTTGGACATAAAATAATTTAGAAAGGATGACGACGAATAAATAATGCTCGATAAACGGGTTCGCCCCGTTCTAAAGTCGATTGTTCTCGTTCTGTGGGAAGAGAGAAGGGATTTTCTGCTAACCATTCGGTTTGTAAGCGATGAAAGGCGGGATGTTCAGAAAAGCGATCGCACATTTCCGCTTCGACTTCTTGAATATCTGATTGAAGAAAAACCTCTCCTCCAGCTACTAAATATTGCGCTAATTCTGTCACTAATTCCGGTTGTACAACCCGTCGCTTTTGATGCCGTTTTTTAAACCAAGGATCGGGAAATTGAATACTAACTCGTTTTAAAATTCCTGGGGGTAGAGACGCTAAAATAGGTTGAATAGAGGTATTCGCATTACAAAATAGATAATGTAAATTCGTTAATCCTTTTTCATCCCGCCATAAATTAGCTTCTTCCACTAAGGGTTCGCGAATTTCTAATCCTAAATAATTCCAGGTTGGTTCGATTTGAGCGAACTGATACAAAAATCGCCCTCTTCCGCAGCCAATATCTAAATGTAGCGGTTGATTAATATCCGAATAAATTTTACTCCAATCAGGAGCCATAACCGGATTTTGATATTTTTGAGCGAGGGGGTTAACGTGCTGACGAACTCGAACTCGAACCATAGGGGAAGAATTAAGAATTAAGAATTAAGAATTAAGAATTAAGAATCAGATTACATTATATAGTAGGGCGCAAAATTAGGAAAGAAAATTTTAAGCTAAAATTGAATGAAGAATTTCTTGATGAACTTTTGCCCGATCAATTAAAAATTCGAGTTTACCGATCGATAAAGAATCGCCATTGGCATAACAATCAATCCAGGTTTTACTGATCAGGTTGGCATCATTAGGAAGTTCAGAAATTTCCCATCCAGGTAACTCTAATTCTTCCATTAATCGGCTGACTTTCGGATCGTAACTGAGGGCAAAACAACGACAGTCTTCAGTTGCTGCCATAATTAAACTGTGAAACCGCATTCCAATCACAAATTCTACACCCCGAAAAACCCCTTTTAACTGTTTCGGATTATCTAAGGTTAGAATGCGACTATGTTCAGGAATCGCACTGTGAAGAACTTGGGCGATCGCTAAGTCTTGAACCGGTTGAAAAGGAATTAATAAAATATAAGTTTGGGTGGCTTTTTGAAAGGAAACCAACGCCCGAACCAGAAGGGATAAACGGTCGGGTGTCAGTTGGGGGTGGGGTCGCAACGTTAAGGCCACTCTCGGTGCGGGTAAGTCCCACAACCCCGGAACTGCTTCACCCTCCAACGCCCAAACCGGGTCAGGGGCGAGGGTAAAGGGAATATTCCAATTTGATAATAACGCGGCGGAACCGACATCACGGACACTGACACTGGTACAGCGAGAAAAAACTTGTTTGGCTAACCATTG
>JBMDYE010000100.1:0-2890 GCA_048595135.1 Planktothrix sp.
GGAAGGGGGAGCAGCTTAGACCTTTTAAACATTTAATAGCAAAAATTAGTCCCCCCTCTCCTTGCAGGAGAGGGGGTTAGGGGGAGAGGTCATACAAATTCAGTGCGAAGATGAAACAGCCCTGCTTCTTTAAGGGGGGAATTTTAGAACATCAATTTTGAACAATTTATCAATTTAGAAAAGAGGTATAAATAAAATGTCTGCTCCCTATCCCCAAGGTTATCAAAAAAATAGGAAAGCTGAACGATTATCCCAAAAACTTAAAGGATTTTCTGTTAAAACTTTAAAGGGAATTGTGCTGGGTCATGTGATAGATGTTCTGGCAAATCAAAGAGGAGAACCGGAAATCTTGGTGACTGTACCCAAACAGTTAAACAGTTCTCAAAAATTCTTTTTTCTCAAAACCAGTACCGTTAAACAAGTCAATATTGTTGATCGGTTACTGTTAGTTCCTGAAACTTCCGAAATTACCCAGATTATCACTAGCGCTTATTCTTCTAAGGCTGTTCAAACTGAGGAAGATCCCGATGAAACTTTACCCTTAAATTCTAATCAAAAACCTGCCCAAGTGGTGGATGAAGCCAACATTGCGTTAAGAACAGAGAAATTAGTCATTGAACGGGAACGCCGAAAAGTGGGTGAAGTGGTTGTTCGTAAGGAAGTGGAAACCGAATATATCCAAGTTCCGGTTAAACGCGAAAAACTAATTATTGAACAGGTCAACGATGCAGAATCGAAACGGTTAGCGGAAATTCCCTTATCAGAACAAATTATTAAATCTTAATTCTATCAAGGGAATTAAGTATCAATAATAAACTCCAATATCTGCCCCTGAGAACTGCCAAATTTTAATTGAATTCCAGAGGTTAAAGGAATTTCTTGATGATGAATCCGTTGCCATCCATTCTCACTAGAAACTAACGTTCCATAACGAGAAAAATCCCGTAAAAAATAGGACGGTTGCGTTTTTCCATCGGGACTATGACGGCAAAAAATTTCTGCGTGTTTAGAAGAAACCCATTGTTCTGGGACAATCACATCATTTCCTTCTCCCCGTCCTACTCGGACTAATCCGGTTTCCAATGACCAAAATTGAGCGGGATTTCCACCTTGATTTTGTAATTTTAATAATGCTTTCGGAACCATGCCAAATCCTGTGACTGCACTGGAGGGCATTTCCGTTTTAATTTGTTCAATGGGTTGGACTAACACCCCATTAAATTCGGGGTGCATATATAAAACAGGTAACGTCCAAGCGGGTTGATTAAATTTATAAACTGCTAATAATTGTTGACGCGCAACGGCTACGGCTTGATCAATGGGAAGACGTTCAGCTAAAGCTCTCGCAAAAGCTTGAATAAAACTTAAGGCTTCTTGATCCGTAATGGAATCTCGCATTCCTAACACCGCTGGAACCCCATGATGAATTAACACTTTTGCTAAACTACTACTGGGAATAGCTTGAAATAAACTATTAGAGGGCGTTAATATAGTTTCCATGGCGGGTTGAGCGCTCCAACAGGTATTAAACACCGCTAAAACAATGCCACAGCGAACTAAAACTTGAGCTAATTCTGTGCCATTGACGGTGGTATCAGAACGCAAAAATAATAATCCTCCGTCCGGTGCTGGTAAACCATGTCCAGCATAAAATAAAACGTTATAGCGATCGGTTTCTAATTCCGCAATTAATTCTTCAATGGTGGGTTGAATTAAGGTTTTCACCTGACAGCTAGCACTAATTTCATTTGGATTCCCAGCCAGATCAATTCCACATTGTTCAAACGCTTTTGTTAAGGCGATCGCTTCCTCATCTAAGGCTAATTTTGATAATCCGGATGGGTTCACAGGTTGGGGGGTAGCATTCTTTCCTTGATCACCCAGAATTAATAAAATACTTAAGGATGGACTGGGAGGACGAGCAGATAACGGGTTAACATCAAACGTTGTGCGGCTAAATAATAACTGTTGACTCAAGGACACCGCCGGTTGACCCGCCTGAGATTGCATAATTTCCCAAGGAATCGGAATTAAATCGGGTTCGCGCAAATCAAGACGAATTCGCAACGGTTGATCTTGTCCGATCGCAATCCCTTGACTGCGGTGTAAACTGGTTTGAATCGGCCCTTGAAATAACCATTGCCACAAACTCATCCCAAATTGCTGCATTAAACGAGTGCTATAGCTGAGTTGACGACCCGAATCAGACAGGACAATTAACGGTAAACTGGGTTGAGGTGATGAACATAACGTATTCGGGACACTGTGCGGCGAAAAGAGTTCTAACCACGCTTGCCAAGTTTGCGCTAACGTATCCGGCCAAATACAATCATGATGGACATATCCATTCCAATCGGGAGATTGAATCACCCAACTGGCAAAATGATTAGCAACGGTGGTGCTGATGCGAGCGATCGCAACACTCAAACCCGGACTATCTAAACGCGACATTCCTTTCAATTTCTAAAAGGTTCTTTTATTCTAAACCCGATGAATATTTATCACAACCTACAGGATACAACAATTCCGATCGATCCGCCGTTATCCACCCTAGAGGCAACTCAGGAAATCTGTGTACAAGGATTGAACGTTTTAAGGGGTCAAAGTTTTCCCTTGGGAGCAACCGTTACGCCCAAAGGTGTTAACTTCTGTGTCTTTTCTAAAACCTGTACTCGTTTAGAATTATTACTGTTTGATAGCCCAGAAGCCTCTCATCCCACCCACGTCATTCCGTTTGATCCCAAATGGAATAAAACCTTTTATTACTGGCATATTTTTATTGTCGGACTCAAGCATGGACAGATTTATGGGTATCGGGCGGATGGGCTTTTTGATCCCGAATTAGGATATCGTTTTGATCCCGATAAATTGCTTTTAGATCCCTATGCTT
>JBMDYE010000101.1:0-4264 GCA_048595135.1 Planktothrix sp.
TAATTCTTAATTCTTAATTCTTAATTCTTTGTCATCCTTCCATTGCTTCGCCGCCGACGACAACGTTACGAATTCTCAAACTTGGCCCCCCACAGCCAACGGGTAAACCATTTTGTCCCCCTTTTCCACAACCCCCTGACTCATCCCAATAGAAATCATCACCAATTCCTTCAATATCCGTCAGGGTTGTAAACACATTCCCCGATAACGTCACATCACGAACAGGTTCAGCGAGTTTACCATTGCGGATCATCCAAGCTTCTCCGGCACTAAAAGTAAACATCTCACCATTGGTCATTCCCCCTAACCAATTTCGGGCATAAACTCCCGTTTTAATGTCGCTAAATAAGTCCTCAACGGCAGTATCCCCCCGTTCTATCCAGGTATTCGTCATTCTGACCAATGGCGGATAGTGATAATTTAAACAACGGGCATTTCCGGTGGGGACTTCTCCTAATTTTCCAGCGGTTTCACGGGAATGGAGACGTCCGACTAAGGCCCCATCTTGCATTAATTGGGTCGTTGTGGCTGGGGTTCCTTCATCGTCATAGAAATAACTCCCCCGATGTCCTGGGGGTGCTGCGCCATCAAAAATCTGTAGGTTTTTGGGGCCAAATTGTCGCCCTAACGTCATGACTTCTAATAAATCAGGATTTTCATAGGTCATATCCGCTTCTGATAAATGACCAAAAGCTTCATGCACAAATAAACCGGATAAAATCGGATCAATGACAACGGTATAAACATCGCCTTTGACGGGGGGAAGCGCTAAGGAACTAACGGCCCGTTGAGCAGCGCTGCGAACTTGTTGATCCAGTTGGGTTAAATCTTCATAGGCTTTGCGGGAACCTGTGGTTTCTCGTCCGGTTTGGACGGTTTCACCATTGCGGGCGGTCGCAGCAAAGCGCATTTCCATATCCACCCAAGATTGTTCTAACTGGGTGCCTTCGGAGGTGATTAAAATGATTCGTTGGGTGCTGTCGTTATAACGGACGGAAATTGTGGCAATTCGGGGGTCAACGCTGCGTAGAATTTGGCCGTAGCGATCGCAGAGTTCTTTTTTTTGGGATAAGGGAATGTCACGGGGATCGGTTCCCGTTAAGGGGAGAAAGCAGCTATCTTGAATAATCGGAATTGGAGCGAGAACGGTTTCTGAGTCGCCGATTAGCTTGGCGGCGGTGATCGCCTCTTGAATCCGGTCTTCTAGGCTAGACAAACGGTTAAAACTAGCAAATCCCCAGCCTCCTTTATGACAAGCTCGGATTTGTCCGCCAATTGCCAGCCCTTCACTTAAGGTTTCAATGCGATCGCCTCTTAATAAAATATCCGTTTCTTCTGATTCTTCTAAACGAATGGCGAGATAATCGACCTGAGACTGGTAACGCGCCATCAAATCGGTTAACAGATTTTTTGCATCCGCAAGCAAACTGGGCATCATGATCAGCACTGTTGACGATATTTTTATTTTGCCTCAGAACGTGACTGGTGACATTGCCGCTTTGGGGGTTCGGTTCTACGAATATATGAATTAAGCTAATAGGGCTATTCTTAAGACAGGAACAACGCTTAGGTTCGGATGTTCCTGCTATTACATTAACTTCTAAATATTATTTTCTATCTACTTGATGTTAGGATTTTGAATATGATAAATCAACTTTTCTTACCAACCCTGAGTGATATTGTAGCGCAAGATGAAGTGAACTTATCATCTAACTTATTACCGTTATCTAGTTCCCATCAAATCCCCAATCGTCGATGCAGTTCTCCTGATTTAAAACAAGAGTTGAAAGCGGAACGAGAATGGTACAGCGGGATTCAAGCTTTAAATCAATTATTAGAACAAGTTTGTCAAGAAAATCCGGCTTTACAGCAAACTGATTGTCCTTCAATTAGGCATCAAAAAACTAACCAAGATTTATCTCTACCTGTTCATAATAATGGACAAACTAACCCTTCCTTTTCCCGATTAGGATTAATTCTATCCGGGCCTGTTCCGGTCTTGATTCATCCCTCCCTCGCCATTCATTTTACCACACAGATTTTTACCCATGATTTATCTAAAGTGGCAGATGGATTAACCCATCGGTTGAGAAAACCTTTGGCGTTATTGCCTTCTACAGATGGAGTTTCAGCTTCTTCAATTCCTGAAACCTTGGCTTGTCCTTTACATAGTCAAGATCCGTTAGTTAAAGAACAGTTTTGTCTGGTATTGACAGCCGGCTTTAGTTTAGTCATGGTTCTAGGGAACAATGCTGAGGGAGAACCCGCATTTCTGTTTTCTTTTGATCCAGATATTGTGAAAGCTTGTTTAGACGTTTTGTGCGATCGCATGGCTTTAATTACTGTGTCTTCTCATCGAGAACTCGCTAATCAAGTGACGAAGCAAATTGCAGAATTAAATGAATTAATCACTGAGTTTGTTCCCATTTCCCCTCACTATAAAACGGTAACAAAATTTAGCCGTTTGTTACTCAATAGTTTGTGTTTAGAAGAAGAAAAAAAAGCTGATTTTTCCGCTTTTCAATCCAAATTAAAAACGGTATCATTTGCCGTAGAAAAGGTAACGGAATTAACGGGAAAAAATTCTTCAGAGAAACGTCAATTTATTGCTAAAAAATCCTCAATTGATAGTTCCATTCAATCGGCTGAAGTTGAATTGTTACAAGCGATCGCCCATGAAGTCCGCACGCCTTTAGCCACTATTCGCACCTTAACCCGGCTTTTGTTAAAACGTCCTGACTTACCCGTTGAAGTGGTTCGCAAACGTTTGGAGATGATTGATCAAGAATGCACCACCCAAATTGATCGGTTTAACTTGATTTTTAAAGCGGTTGAGTTGGAAATGCAGCAAACCCAAGCGATGAGTCGCAATAGTGCTGAGGAGAAACCTTTAAATTTAACGGCGATGTCGTTGGGGGATGTATTTAAAAGCAGTCTCCCCCGTTGGCAAAAACAAGCCAGTCAGCGCAACCATACCTTAGAGGTGATCTTACCCCAGAAGTTACCGACGGTTGTGAGTGACCCGACGATGTTGGATCAAGTGTTATCGGGGGTGATCGAGAATTTTACTCGCAGTCTTCCTGATGGGAGTCATATTCAAGTGGGGGTGCGTTTGGCAGGACATCAGTTAAAGTTACAATTGGAGTCTCAGCCACAACCGGGAAGCGATCGCAAATCCAGTTGTGTTGCGTCTCCTAAGTCCCCTTTAAAATCCTTGGGGCCATTGTTAATGTTCCAACCGGAAACCGGAAGTTTAAGTTTAAATATGACCGTGACCAAAAATCTCTTCCAAGCGTTGGGGGGGAAACTGGTGGTTAAAGAACGTCCTCAACAGGGAAATGTGATGACGATTTATTTACCCTTGGAGTTAAATTAAAAGCCCTAGAATGGGATAATTAACCCACGCACTTTTTTGTAAAATATCCTGTACATTGTCTATGAAACAGCGTTTTTTTTGGATCAGTGCTGGTGTGTTAATCGCTCAAGGTTTGATCACAGGAATTGCTTTGGCTCAAGTTCGAGATAATTATGGTGCAATTGCCACTTCTAAATCAGGGCTTTGGGGTTATGCTTATGATTATCCCACAAGGGAACAAGCCGAACAAAGGGCTTTAAAAGAATGTGGAAAATCTGATTGTCAAATTCAAGTTTGGTTTAAAAATGCTTGTGGTGCAGTAGCGAAAGATCCGCAAGGAAATTTAGGTTGGGGATGGGCAACCAATCGAGAACAAGCCCAAGCTAATGCGCTTTCTGAATGTGCAACGGGAACCTGTAAAGTACAAGTTTGGGCTTGTACAACAAGGTAGGAATTAAGAATTAAGAATTAAGAATTAAGAATTGAAGGCAGGTTTCAGATTTCAGGTTTCAGGTTTCAGCAGGTAGAAGAATTAAAAACTAATTACTGATTACTGATTACTGATTACTGATTAGGGCTAGTTTTTCACTTCTTCCCATACTTTCTAATTCTTCAATTAAATTCTCCATATCCACACCTGAGAAATGTCCTGTCCGAAGTTGGTTAATAGTTGTCTTTAACCATAGGTAATAATCTTGCTCATATAACGTTTGAGTGACGGTTTGTTGTTGAGTCTCCATAAATTTAATAAACTCCTATTATTTTAATAATGGGTGTACTGAATTGACTGGTTTGAGGAGCGATCGCTTCTAACCTTTAACTTTAACTCAAGAATTGAAAAATACCTAATAAATTATTTAATAAGCCCCAAAAACCGCGTTTATTCAAGCAATCGGGTTTCTCGGATCG
>JBMDYE010000102.1:0-8770 GCA_048595135.1 Planktothrix sp.
CGGTGATGACCACAGAACATTACTTTACGATTTCTCCCCAAGAAATGCTAAAAGCGCAAAAGGAAGGACGCGATCGCAATTTGGTTATAATCGGAATCTATCATTCCCATCCTGATCACCCCGCCATTCCCTCAGAATATGATCGCCTTTGGGCTTGGTCAGAGTATTCTTATATGATTGTTTCTGTACAACAGGGAAAAGCCGCCGATGTGCAGAACTGGTGTTTAGATGAACATCACCAGTTTCAACCTGAAGAATTAATAAAAATTTAACCGTTAAGCCTCGCTTGGACTTATAATATATAGTTTTGACGACCAAAAACCCCTCCAGGGGACGGTTATTTTTTTGTCTAAATTGCTATGCTAAATCCGAATCTGGATGAAATCCAGTTAACGAAAGACGACTACGAACGCTACTCCCGCCACCTGATTTTGCCAGAAGTGGGTCTGGAAGGTCAGAAACGGCTGAAGGCTGCGAGTGTGCTGTGTATTGGCACAGGGGGACTCGGTTCACCGTTGCTGCTGTATTTGGCGGCGGCGGGAATTGGACGCATCGGAATTGTGGATTTTGATGTGGTTGACCATTCCAACCTGCAACGCCAAATTATTCACGGCACATCTTGGGTGGGGAAACCTAAAATTGAATCGGCGAAAAACCGCATTTTAGAAATTAACCCCGCTTGTCAAGTTGACCTCTACAACACTCGCATTAGTTCAGAAAATGCCCTTGATTTGCTGCGACCCTATGATGTGGTTGTAGATGGAACTGACAATTTCCCAACTCGCTATCTGGTCAATGACGCCTGTGTGTTGCTGAACAAACCGAATGTCTATGGGTCAATTTTCCGGTTTGAAGGTCAAGCGACGGTGTTTAACTACGAAGGCGGGCCAAATTATCGGGATTTATACCCCGAACCCCCCCCACCAGGGATGGTTCCCTCCTGTGCAGAAGGCGGCGTTTTAGGGATTTTACCGGGAATGATTGGCGTGATTCAAGCCACAGAAACCGTTAAAATTATATTAGGAAAAGGTCGCACTTTAAGCGGACGGTTGTTGCTTTATAACTCCTTAGACATGACGTTCCGGGAATTAAAATTACGTCCGAATCCTGAACGTCCCGTCATTGAAAAATTAATTGATTACGAACAATTCTGCGGCATTCCCCAAGCGAAAGAACAGGAGGCGAAACAGAAAATGGATATTCCTGAAATGACCGTTCAGGAATTAAAGCAATTACTCGATAGTGGGGCGGATGATTTTGTTTTAGTTGATGTCCGTAACCCCCATGAATATGAGATTGCTCAAATTCCTGGTGCTGTGTTAATTCCTTTACCCGATATTGAACAAGGAAAAGGCATTGAACAAGTGAAAGAACGGTTAAATGGTCATCGTTTAATCGCCCATTGTAAATCAGGAATGCGGTCTGCCAAAGCGTTAGGGATTCTGAAAGAAGCGGGAATTGAAGGGACAAACGTTAAAGGTGGAATTCTCGCTTGGAGTCGCGAAATTGACTCCTCGGTTCCTCAGTATTAAATTCGATTGAACGTTAGAAACAATCGAAACTGTTATTAGAGTGAGGGGTGTTTTAGATAACTCAACTCACTCTTTTTTATAAAGATTAAAAGTTAAAAACACATAGATGAACTATAGGATTAATCCTGATTTTAATATAAACTGTGGTTTTACGGTCAACAGTCAATATATTCTTGAAGCGTTAAATCTTACCAACCAAATTTTAGAAAGCCTTCCTGCTTCTGTCTATAGAAGTATTGATTATAAAACAACCAGTGCGATTATTGGAGCGATCTTTTGTGATATTCTTGCTAATTTAACAGATAGTATTGTTAATCCTATCGAAAAAGGGCATCCAGATTTGATCCCAAAAGAAGGTGCTACCGCGCCTGAACAAGTCTTACGAAATTATCCTGTTGGACTAGAAGTTAAGTGTACGATTGGAAACATCACTCAAGGAAGCAATCTTAGAGCAGGTCAAACTAGAATTAGTGTATTAACAGGTATTACATGGCAAGCTCATTATCGAGAAGTTAGGCAATTACTGGGATTAGTATGGGATTTTGTAGAAAGTACGCATGAGTTTAACTATCCAAAAATTACAGGGGTATTTTATAGTGATAATTTAGAAGTTCAAGATTGGGGAGAAATTAGTGGAACGACAGGAAGGAATACAAAAGTTACTGGGATAAAATCTAGTGGCAGAGCTAAAATGGGAAAAGGTTGGATTGCTTTGTTAGATGAACCTGAATATTTAAAGCGATACCAAAGATTACTAGGTTTTACTATAAACTAAAAAGTTCCAATTGCTGGTAAGCTTTTGCAGAACGATAGTAGATTACTTCTTGGCTGACTTTACCTGCTACTCCTTTCAATTCTAATAAAGGTTTGAACGGTAAATAATCTCCATAAATTCCTTCACAAAAAATGACTTCTCCCTGACGAATTCTTGTCCAAACGGATAATTCATTATAATTAATTAAATCACTACTATAACGATAACCTTTCCCTGAATCTTTTTTATAGGGAGGATCGATAAACCATGTAGCTTCAATATCTGGAGCTTCTGAATAGTCTCCACAGATAATTGTCCAATGTTTAACTTTAAATAAATTTTCAGCCATATATCTTTTGCTAATTTCCCAATTCCTAGCTAAAACAGAAGTTACTGTAATTGTTTTGTAATGAAATGCCATTTTAGTTGCTGCATGAATAATATGTAGAAATTCAGAACTTTTTTCTCCGACTTTTAAATCAGGTAAAGATTTAATTTTTTCAGAAGTTGCGTCATGAATTAACCACTTCCAGATATTTGCTACTTTTTCATCTTTTTCAATTAATATCACATTTTTTTTCCAGTTATTCCCATAAAGCGAATAAGCTGCTGAACCCGCGAATGGTTCTACAATTACATTGTAATTAGGTGAAGGATAATATTTAGCGATCTGTTTTTTTCTTCCGTAATAATAGAACATAATAACTAAATCATAATTATATTTATTATATCAGACTTTAAAATCTGCTAATTTATATTTTTTAATTTTAAGATTAATTCTATTTTTTTAATCTAATTATTCAGAGCATTAACACAATGCTCTGCTACTCAATCATTATTTAATTGATTGTAATTTTCACTTCAGACAGAATATGAGTCATAATAAATAAATTAAATAGGCTTAAAACCGACTATCCTCACGCCCTTGGACTTTCATGATCTTTCAAATGCTAGATGAAGTCATCAATCTTCAAACCGCAATTATTGCTGACCCTGCTGTTGTGACACCAGACACACCATTAATCCAAGCATTATGGGTCATGAACCAAAGCAATCAAACGGAATGCGAGTTGGTGGAGTCAAAAAATGTGACTGAACATACAATTCTTCATTCTCACTCAGTTGGCTGTGTTTTAGTGGTGGAAAATGATAAGCTGGTGGGGATTTTAACAGAACGGGATACGGTTAAATTAGCAATCAAAGGTGAAAGTTTAACTCAAACCACCGTCCGACAAGTGATGACCCAACCTGTGATTACCTTAAAGGTTGATGAATTTACGGATATTTTTGTGGCTTATAATATGATGCGTCGCTGTCATATTCGTCATTTACCCATTTTAGATCAACAGGAAAAAGTATTAGGTTTAGTCACGTTAACGAGCTTGCGACAAGTTTTAAACCATCACCATTTTTTAAGGTTTCGTCAAGTTTCTGAAGTGATGACCCGTCAGGTGATGACCGTTTCTCCGACAACAACAGTCCGAGACATTGCTCAAATTTTAGCTCAATATCATATTAGTTGTGTTGTAGTTGTTGTAGAACGAAATAACATCTTATTTCCGGTGGGAATTGTAACAGAACGAGATATTTTACAGATGCAAACCTTAGAACTCAATTTAGAAAAGCTAACGGCTGAAATAATTATGAGTTCTCCGGTATTTGCCATTCAAGCCACCGAATTTCTATCCGTAGCACAACAAATTTTACAACAACAAAAAATTAGACGATTAGTGGTGGTGGGGGAAGCAGGAAATTTAGAAGGAATTTTAACGGAAACCAATTTAGTGCAGGTTTTAGACCCGTTAGAATTATATGGAATATTAGAAATTTTAGAACGAAAAGTATACCAATTAGAAGAATATCGGTTCACCTTACTCGAAAAGCAAAACCTGAGACTCAACGAAGCGTTAAAAAATCAAGAATTTTATTTAGAATATCAACCCCAAATTGATTTAAAAACCGGAAACGTTGTGGCGGCAGAAGCATTAATTCGGTGGCGTTCTCCAGAACGTGGAAATATTCCTCCCAGTGAGTTTATTCCCCTCGCTGAAAATACAGGGTTTATTATTCCAATTAGTGAATGGGTCTTAAGAACCGCTTGTCAACAAGCCGTTACTTGGCAACGTTTGGGACTTCCTCCGATTTCTATTTCCGTTAATATTTCTGCTCAACAACTCAAAGAACAGAATTTTGTTACCGATATTCTATTGATTCTTGAAGAAACAAAGCTTGACCCACAATGGTTAGAACTTGAATTAACGGAAACTATGCTGGTTAGTAATATTAGTTTAACGTTAGAGCAGTTTAATCATTTACAAGCGGAAGGCATTTCCATTGCCATTGATGATTTTGGAACCGGATATGCGTCCCTCAGTTATATTCAAAACTTTTTATTTGATAGTTTAAAAATTGATCGCTCTTTTATTAAAGAGATTGCCCAAAATCCTAAAAATGCAGCGATTGTTTCTGCAATTATTAGAATGGCACGTCAGCTTAATTTTAAAGTGGTTGCCGAAGGAGTAGAAACCCAATCGGAATTTGAGTTTCTTCGGGAACAAGGCTGTGATTTACTCCAAGGTTATTTTATTAGTCGCCCTTTATCTGCGGAAAAATTCACTGAATTTTTAACCGCTGTTCCCCAGTTCTTGACCCCCTCCAATTTTCCATCGGTAAAATTCGGTTATTAATGCTTTTAAACGAATCGCAGTGGCTATGATCCTATGTGCCATAGAATAGCAATTTAATTCTTTATTTTTGTAAGGGCGGGATCACCCCGCCCCTAGGATTGACTTTTGTTATACTGTTCTCCCATCGGCCCTAAATATTGGGTTAAATAGGGAGAAAACACTTCATAAATTAACGTTAAAGGTTTGCCATGATGCCAAAATAAATAATGGCGTCCCCAAAACGGCCCCGTCTCCCCAAAGGCTAATTCTAACGCTTTAGAATCCCCATAATAAATCCCCTGCACATCTCGATACAGTTCGGTTCTCAGACGCGCTAAACTCGCCCAAATCGGCAGAGAACGATTTTGTAAATATTCATCAACATGGCTAGCTTCCCACCACGAAGCGGCATAAGCTAATCGTTGACCTGATGCCGTTCTTAACCAAACTTGGCGACGAATTCGGGGGCCAGGAACCGCTAAAATCTGTTCTGGAGCGCGGTCTGTACTCATGCCAATGGCGGACATATCAATCACATCCACTTCCGTTGGTTCTCCCGTTAACAGTTGCAAATGTCGGGTTGGGGAACCATCCCCTAACAGCAAAATTTGCCATGCGGGAGAGAGTTGGCTGTGGGGAAGTCCTTGTTTAACAACCACTTCATCCCCTTGCCATTGACACCTCAGACGATGCCAAGCGGTGGGTTGTGTTGTGGGTTCCGGTACTCTGATGCTTGCAGTCAAGGGTCGTTACAAAACTTAACTTCAATTGTTTATGATAGCGTTTCTTAGGCGGCAATAGTAATCAAAGACCATGAATGAATCTTTAAAAGAAGTGACGATTTATACGGATGGCGCTTGTCGGGGCAATCCAGGGCCAGGAGGATATGGGGTGGTGTTAATTTATGGCCCCCATCGGAAAGAACTATCGGGCGGGTATCGTCTCACAACGAATAATCGCATGGAAATGATGGCGGCTATTGTCGGATTAGAAGCGTTAAAGTTTCCCTGTGCGGTTAATTTATATACGGATTCTCGCTATTTAGTGGATGCAATGACGCAGGGTTGGGCGCACAAATGGCGTTTAAACGGTTGGAAACGCAATCAAAAAGAAAAGGCTAAAAATCCTGATTTATGGGAACGATTATTAACAGTATCGGAACAACATGAAGTCAAGTTTTTATGGGTGAAAGGTCATGCAGGGGATGAAGAAAATGAATGTTGCGATCGCTTGGCAGTCGCCGCCGCACAACAAGCGGATTTATTGTTAGATTTGGGTTATGAAAATGCTTTTTAATTGAAGTTTGCTGCTATAATTTAGGGAATATATACCTGATAAAAACGATGCCTGAAATTATCTTAGACGAAACCAAAATTAAAGAATTGTTCAAAGCAGCAATTGTTGAGTTGTTGCAAGAACAAAAAGAACTTTTTTCAGAACTTTTAACAGAAGCTTTGGAAGATATTGCGATGGAAAAAGCGATTAAAGAAGGCGAAAATACTGAAACAGTCAGTCGGGATGAAATCTTTAAAATCCTGAAAGGCTAATCATGAATATTGAGTTTAAGAAAAGTTTTGAAAAGGATTTGCTCAAAATTCTTGATGCTGACTTGTTCCAAAGAGTCCAGGAAATTATTGAACAAGTTGAGAAAGCCGAAAAGTTAAGTGATATGAAAAATATTAAAAAACTAAAAGGTGAGGTCGATTACTACCGGATTAAAATCGGTAATTATCGAATCGGGATTAAAGTTAATAATAGTGTGGTCTCTTTTGTTAGGATATTACACCGGAAAGAGATTTACAGATACTTTCCCTAATTGATACGGGATGTGAGTTTTAGGATTTTCTTGAAGTTCTAAAGGATAATATTTTTGTGATATTAATTGTTATCTTCACAATTAATTCGGTGAATCGATGGATAGCGCGATCGCAACTTTAACAGAAAGCTTCTCCGTAGGATGGGCTATGCCCATCACTTCCTATATTGAGGATTAAACATAAAATTGTATGCTTGTTCTAATGTAATTAATTCAATAGTTTTAAGGATGGCTTTGAGTCAATTATAAGAGAGGAAGGTGGGCAAAGCCCACCCGACTAATTAGTCGAAATGCTTAATAATTGCATCCGCAAATTCTGAACATTTCAACGGTTCAACGGCGGGTTCCATTAACCGCGCTAAATCATAGGTAACTTCTTGATTGGCGATCGCTCCACTTAACCCTTTTTTAACAAGATCTGCCGCTTCTTGCCAACCCATATATTCCAACATCATCACCCCAGATAATATTAAAGATCCTGGGTTCACTCGGTCTAAGCCAGCGTGTTTCGGTGCAGTCCCGTGAGTGGCTTCAAAAATCGCACATTCATCGCCAATATTTGCCCCTGGCCCCATGCCTAAACCACCGACCATTGCAGCCGCAGCATCCGATAAATAATCCCCGTTTAAATTCATCGTGGCGAGGATAGAATATTCATCAGGACGGGTTTGAATTTGTTGGAAAATACTATCGGCGATGCGGTCATTCACCATAATTTTCTCTTTCCATTTCCCCTCACCATGGGTTTCCCAAATGGAACTCAGAACCGCTTCCACTTCTTGGCAAATTTGGGCTTGCTTTTCTGGGGTTAAAGAATCATAACCGGGTTCGATCATTTTGGCATTTTCTTCAGAACTCAGATTAGGATTTTTTTCTTTATTTCCTAAAATCCAAGATTCCCGTTCTGTGACACATTCGTTGCGGAATTCCGTTGTTGCCAGTTCATAACCCCAATCTCGGAAGGCACCTTCGGTGTATTTCATAATATTGCCTTTATGCACCAGCGTTACCATTTGTTTATTTTTAGGCAGACGCAGCGCATGACGAATAGCCCGACGAACTAACCGTTGAGAACCCGTTTTACTAATCGGTTTAATCCCAATTCCTGAATCAAGACGAATTTGTTTTTTCCCATGTTCAGGGGTTGCTGGAATTAACTCAGTATTCAGCAGATGAATAATTTTATCTGCCATTTCGGTTCCCTGTTTCCATTCAATTCCTAAGTAAATATCTTCGGTATTTTCCCGATAGATAATCACATCTAATTTTTCAGGACTTTTGTGGGGGGATGGGGTGCCTGTATAATATTTACAAGGACGAACGCAGGCATACAAATCATGAATTTGCCGCAATGCGACGTTCAGAGACCGAATACCTCCCCCAACCGGAGTGGTTAACGGGCCTTTGATGGCGACGCCGTATTCTCGAATGGCGGTGAGGGTGTCTTCGGGGAGATATTGATACGTGCCGTACATCTCGCAGGCTTCATCGCCAGCGTAGACTTTGAACCAGCTAATTTTGCGTTGGTCGCCGTAGGCTTTGGCAACGGCGGCGTCAAGGACTTTTTCCGTGGCGGGCCAGAGGTCAATTCCGGTTCCATCGCCTCGAATAAACGGAATAATCGGATTATCGGGGACAATGGGTTCTCCCGCTTTGAAGGTAATTTTCTCGCCTGTGGTCGGTGGAGTAATTTTTTCGTACATATTCCGATTGATGTGAAAAACAAGTTTTCCTATTTTGTCATGATTTTTTCCTAAAGTTGTAAATTAGCTCAATAAGTTTTAATGAATTGAGCGTTGTCCCTTTACTGTTGCTGCCAATCCAGATGGGTCGGTTTTACCACTTTTCCGGCAGTTACTGCACCTTGAAAGGTGGCGGTTTCTCCGGGTTGTAAAGTTAAGGGTTGGGCATAAATAAAGCCATTATCAATAATATTGCCTCCCTCGTCTTCGACTTCATAGTTGACTTTAATATATTTAAGGGTTTGACAGCTTTGATTCTT
>JBMDYE010000103.1:0-17484 GCA_048595135.1 Planktothrix sp.
CAACTTACGAAAACCCGAATGGTTCTGTCCTAATCTAAAAAAAGCATTGTCTTAAATCAGTAATCAGTAATCAGTTGTAGGGGCAAAGCATTCGGGCAGAAATTTATGATAAAAACCAATAACTTACTTGCCGAATGCTTCGCCTAACGGCAGGCTCCGCCAACGCCCGTACAGTCATCAGTAATAATTTTATTTAATGAACAGTGAATAGTAATTTTTAAGCTGAAAAAATTGATTTCTTATTGTTCTTTTTTGAATTTACACCGAAAAAACTATGGCATTAAGTATTATTAAACAACGCAATCTTTGGTGGGCAATTTCCGGCGCGGTGATCTTAGCGGGAATTATTGCAATGGTGGTATCTTGGACTCGTCCTGATATTGGTGCGCCGTTGCGTCCTGCCTTGGATTTTGTCGGAGGAACTCGCTTACAATTAGAGTTAGATTGTTCTGTCCAGAATAATTGTGATGGCCCTATTGATATTGCTGAAGTCCGAGACGTTTTAGCCAGCCAAGGGTTAGCCAATAGTTCGATTCAATTACTCGATAAAGATCCAGGTAAACAAGATAAACAAATTGTTTCAATTAGAACCAAAACCCTGAATGTTGATGAAAGAACTAATCTACAAAATGCGTTAAGTGAAAAAATCGGAGCCTTTGACCCAAAAGGAATTCAAATTGATACGGTTGGCCCAACAGTGGGTCGTCAAATTTTTACTTCGGGACTCACAGCACTTTTATTAGCATTTGCGGGAATTACTGTTTATCTTTCTTTCCGATTTAAGTTTGACTATGCCTTTTTTGCTTTTGTCGCTTTATTCCATGATGTGTTAGTAACACTAGGAATATTTTCGATTCTAGGACTATTTTTTGGGGTAGAAGTTGATAGTTTATTTCTCGTTTCCCTGTTAACCATTGTCGGATTTTCCGTTAACGATACGGTGGTGATTTATGACCGAGTACGGGAAGTAATCGCAAAATCTCCAGAGTTACCGATTAATCAAGCCGTTGATGATGCGGTGAATCAAACCTTAGCTCGTTCTATTAATACGAGTTTAACCACAATGTTACCCTTGGTTTGTATCTTCCTATTTGGCGGAGAAACCCTTAAATATTTTGCTTTAGCATTGTTAGTCGGGTTCACCGCAGGCGCCTATTCTAGTATTTTTATCGCCAGTACCTTATTAGCATGGTGGCGCGAACGTCAATCTCCTCAATCAGTAATCAGTTAATACAGTCACCAGTCACCAGTCACCAGTCATCAGTCATCAGGTGCTTCTTCCCTATTGCCTATTCCCTATTGCCTATTCCCTTTTAATTCTTAATTCTTAATTCTTAATTCCCAATGCAGCCTTTACCGAATGATGCTTTGTTTCAAAGGCAAGTTCAGAGACTCCACCAATTGACGGTTTATACTCGCTGGTTGGTGGTGGGGTTATTGTGGCTGACAGTAGGAGTTTTCAGCTTGTGGGGGTTACGGTCTGAACTTGTCCTTTGGCGACAACATTTTACTTGGACAGCCGTTCGTTATGCGTTCGCCTATAACCGTTTACCGACGATGGGGTTAGGGTTGTGTTTGGGGATGACAATTGGCGTGTTAGTGTGGCAAAGTCGAAATATCCTATTTGGAATGCCTCTTGCTGAAAAACGACGGTTAGAACAACAAGTCGTTAAAATTCGCCAACAGGGA
This sequence comes from Planktothrix sp., assembly GCA_048595135.1. Taxonomy (GTDB): domain Bacteria; phylum Cyanobacteriota; class Cyanobacteriia; order Cyanobacteriales; family Microcoleaceae; genus JBMDYE01. Next base: position 1,690 of record JBMDYE010000103.1, read on the forward strand.
CAAACTCACCCGTTGTGGAATTGGATTATTGGCAAAGGTGACAATTAAAACTTCCTTTGTTGGAGGATATTGTTATGGAGCTAAAGTTTGGTTTTGCCATCGCAACAGCTTTAATGAGTACAATGGTTGCAACCTCTAGCCTTGCAACACCGTTCAATCTTACCGAAAATCAACCGTCCTTACAGCGTGATGAATTCTTATTAGCACAAGACTATAGACATCAACGCCACGTTGAATTAGAACAACAAATGCGGAATGAAATGAGCAAACCGCATAACCGCCATTTATTTCAATCCCAAAAAGAAAACATTATCCGTCGATCGCACGAAGCCTTAGAGCAACGTTTAGATCAAGAACAAGAATTACAGAAATTAATGGACAATTTTCAGGACGATTTTCCACCGTTTCCCAACTTGTCTAATTGTACCGGATTGAATTGTCCCTTTCCCTCCCAAAATTTGCCTCAACCGGATATATTTTCTCCGTCTTTCCCAAACTGCATCGGATTAAATTGTCCGTTTCCCTCTCAAAATTTTACTCAGCCTAACTCACCGTTTCCTGCTCAAAATTTTACTCGACCTAACTCACCATTTTCCTGGTTTTAATCCTATTTTTTGAAGTCAAAACAGATGCTTAAACAATCTTAGCCTGATCTGTACTATAACTTACTTTATAGAAGTTGATATTTTTTCTAAGATTGTATTAAGAATTGACGACTTGTTAGTTCGGGTTTTCCAGTTAATATTAAGAATTTGCCTCCTGTACCAAAGCCTGTTGTTGTGCCATACTGAGCCACTTAATTCAGTGAAGCCTTTGTTTTTGATCTTTATCAAAAAAGCGCTAATTTTTGATCTTTATCAAATTCTCTTGGCAGTTAGTTTAATTGAGTTTATGATAAATCCGTTGACGCTGCTCCTGTTTAGCACGAATTCGGCTCAATGTTTCTTGGGTAATTCCTAAATAAGAAGCAATGTGTCCGAGTTTAACCTGCTCTAAAATATTAGGGTATTGTTGGAGAAGTTGATCATAACGTTCAGCCGCCGATAGAGATTGAAGAGAGGTGACTCGTTCTTGAGCTTCTACATAATAATGTTCAACCATTAAACGACCTAACTTATTCCAAATTGGATCTTGAGTATACAAAAATTGGATGTTTTCATAGCTTATGGATAATAATTTGCAGTCCGATATTACCACAATACTTTCAGAACAGGGCTTGCGAGAAATAAAGCTATAGTAACAACTGATGACCCTTCCTTGAAATCCAAACCAAGATGTTATTTCTTTTCCATCTTTAAGATAGACTGATCTCACAACTCCTTCTAGGAGAAAATGCAAATAATTTGAAACTTCACCTTGGTTTAATAAAACCGTATCTTTGGGCAATTCTTGAAGTTTCATAAACTTGAGTAGTTCTGCTTGTTGTTGGGGATTAAGTTGAACAAATTGGTTGAGAACATTAAAGAATTTTTCGGACATTACTAAACTAACTCATAACAGGTTTTGTATTAGTTTAGCAGAACTTCTTAAATGCTTTAGCTTTTGGCTCAAAACCAAAAGTAAACTTTCATCAAACTCAGTAACAATTATGTTAAACAATTTAGCTCCTAATCTGAATACTTTCTCCCCCGATTATCTAACAGCACGAACCCGTTTTCGCACGGCTGCTACTCAACAAGGTTGTAACTTAGAAACCTATTCTATTGCTCACCAAACACCCCAAGGAGAAGACTTAACAATTGATGTTGCGCTTGCGGGTTCTCAACATCCTAAACGAGTTATTATTCTTTCTGGTGGATTACATGGAGTCGAAGGATTTGCGGGGTCAGCCATTCAAATTGCATTACTCGAAAATTACTTGAGTCAATTGAATCAGATATCCGATACGGCTTTAATTTTAATTCATGGTTTAAATCCCTATGGTTTTGCTTATCTACGTCGATGTAATCAAGATAATGTTGATCTCAATCGTAGCTTTCTTTTACCTGAACAGCATTACCAAGGTAGTCCGAAAGATTATGAAAAATTAGACAAAATTTTAAACCCTTCTACTGAACCTTCACCCTGGGAACCTGTTTTTATCAAAGCATTGGCTTTAATTCTTCGCTATGGGAATACAACGTTGAAAAAAACAATTCCGGTCGGACAGCATGATTTCCCAAGAGGATTATTTTTTGGCGGACATTCTGCTTCTAAAACTCAAGAGATTTTACAAGAAAATTTGCCCCGATGGGTTAACAATGCTCAACATATCCTGCATCTGGACTTTCATACTGGACTGGGAAAAAAGTTTAGTTATTTATTATTACCAACGGAAACGACAACGTTAGAACGATATCAAGGGTTAACTCAAAATTTTGATAGGAATCGATTAGCCAGTTGGAAACCTGAAGGAATTACTTACCCAATTCGAGGAGATATGGGACGATGGTGTCAAACCCTATTTCCACAAAGCATTTATGATTTTTTAACGGTTGAATTTGGAACTTATTCAACAATGGAAGTGATGAAAACCCTGCGCGTAGAAAACTGTGCTTATTGGTGGGGAAAACCAGAAACAGCATCTTATCAATTAATAAAACAACGGATGATGGAGGTATTTTGCCCTTCCGATCAGCGTTGGCGACAAGCAGTGATTACTCAAGGGCTAAAACTGGTTCAACAAGCATTCAACGCGAATTTAGTTTAATAAACACGGGCTTTTCAACCCTTCTCGACTCAAAAGTAAAGTTTTGTAACGAATCAGATAATCTTGGAGGCTTCGCCTGAAAACCAAATAGAGAGAAAGTTAACTCCTTTCCCTCCAAAACAAAAAATTGGAGATTCAAAATGAAGACATTTATTTATTGGTTAATGGGAGATAAAGCGGGTCGAGTCTTGGTGAGTTCTTGGCATTGGTTATGGGGTTTACCGATAGAATCAGGTCAAACAATAGCGGTAGAAGTTGCGACTGAATCTTTAGCCTCTATGCAACAATCAGTGATTCAGCTAACACAAACGGTATCAATTGTAATGGCAGCTTATCAACGCGCTAAACAAAAATACGAAATGAAAGAACAAGTATTTTATAGCTTTGAACAACAAGCAACCATTGCCTACCGCCAAGGAAATCAACAAGCGGCTCATTTAGCGATGAGTAAGGCAATTTTAATTGAAAAATTGTTACCTGAATTAAAAGCTCAAGTCGAACAAGCTGAAAAAATTGTTGTATCTGCCCAAGAAAAATTAAGCCAAGAACAACAAAAGCTAGAAACCTATAAAGTTCATCTACAAAACCTTAAAGATGTGTCAGAAATTAATGAAGCGTTAGCCGCGATCGCCAAAGCGAATACAGATTTAAAAATAGATTCCGCTTGCGAACAATTTGACACGGCTCGATCGGCTGTAGAACGGCGACATTTACAAGTTTCTGCCCAAGTTGAACTTTCAGAATCCAGTATTAATCAACTGGGATCTAACCTTAACCAAATGGCGTTAGATGAAGAAATTAGTCATCGTTTGCAACGGCTAGCGATGGAAAGTTCAAATTAAATTCACCCCCTCAGTATCTTATTCAGCAACAAGGAGAAATTATGAGTCAGTCCAAAGGTTCATCGGTTAAAAGAAATAGTCCTCCTCCGATTGTTTTTATCCTGACATTTATTGCCTTATTAGGAGGAAGCTATGGGTTAAATTATTATCATAAATCAGAACCTTCCCAACAACAGAATCATGCTCAACTTTCAAATTATGTCAATCATTCGACGGAAATAGAACGGATGAGCCTCGGAAATACCTTGTTAATTTCTGCCGATGTAACGTCTGAAAAACAAGCAGGAATTCAAGCTTTTTCTCAAGGTAATTTTGCCCTGGCAGTTAATCAATTTAAAGCATCTCTGCAAAACCGAAAAAATGATCCAGAAACCCTAATTTACCTTAATAATGCTCAAATTGGTAACAAACCTGCTTATAAAATTGCCGTGAGTGTTCCCATTGGCAGTAACTTAAATGTAGCTCAGGAAATCTTGCGAGGAGTCGCACAAGCACAGGATCAAATTAATCAAAATAGCGGAATTAATGGGACTCCTTTATTGGTTGAAATTGCCAATGATGAAAATAACCCAGAAATTGCTAAAGAAATCGCCACAACGTTAGTTAAAGACTTAAACGTTTTAGCCGTAATTGGACATAACGCAAGTGATGCTTCTTTAGCAACTGCCCCAATTTATCAACAAGGTCAATTAGTTGCTATTACTCCCACCAGTTCCGCTCAAAATTTAACAGAAATTGGGAATTATATTTTTCGGGCTGTTCCTAATAATCGCTTGGTTGCAGAAACATTAACTCGTCAAATTGTTCAAAGTGATCGCAAAACAAAAATAGCCGTTTGTTTTGATGGAAAAGCTAGCGAAAAAGTTGCTTTTCGAGATCTATTTGTTTCTACACTTCAAGCCAAAGGCGGTCAAGTCGTTGATACCGTTTGTGACTTTTCTGATCCCAATTTTAATCCGAATGCGGTCATTTCTGCCGCAGTTGCTAATGGTGCAGAAGGGATTTTACTCAATCCCCATATTGATCGTTTTGATCCAGCAATTGCTTTAATTAAAGCGAATCAAGGACGTTTACAACTCTATAGTACCTCCACTTTATATACCTTCAAAACATTGCAACAAGGACAAGCCGATGTCAACGGAATGATCTTATCAGTACCTTGGCATCCTGATAGTAACCGAGATCGAACTTTTGTTACCAATGCTCAAAACTATTGGGGAGGAACGGTTAATTGGCGCACAGCAATGGCTTATGATGCCACACAAGCAATTATCAAAGGCTTGCAACACAGTAACAACCGAGAAAGCCTACAAAAAGCCTTACAAAATCCCCAATTAAATGCTCAGGGTGCTGGTGATATTGTTCAGTTTTCAGACTCAAGAGAACGCTTGTTAGGAAATAGTACCTTAGTTCAAGTTCAACCCAGTTCATCTGGTTTTGAATTTGGATTTATACAACCTTAAAAACACCGCTTCAAGTTTTCTAAGATCAAATTAAAGGTTCAACCCATGAAATTAGGTGAAATTTTGCTTCGACGTCAATTAATTTCTCAACTTCAACTCGAAACTATTTTATTTCAACAAGGCTCATGCTCTCAAAAAATCGGAGAATTATTACTTGAAAAAGGCTGGATTTCCGAACAAGATCTAACGATGGCGTTAAAAGAACAGCAGTGGCGATATCAAGGATTCTGGGTTATTAATTAATCAATTCTCTTACCGGTTTAATTAGCGTATGGATAGTTCTGATGAGCAACTACAAGCTTTAATTGTCAAAACCTGTCGTTATCCGAAAGGGAGCTTAGAGCGACAACGAGGACTCAATCAAATTGTCAGTCAAATTCAAAAATCTGGCAAGATGTTGAAAACAGCAAACACAGCTAATTATGAGGATGCACTGCAACAAACTTGGTTATATTTTTGTCGCAATTTATGTGAAGCAACAACGGGAGATTGTTATAATCCCAACCAAGCGAGTGTTACAACTTGGCTGAATGCTTATTTCAAACGGAGACTGCAAGATATTCAACAAAAAATAGCAGAAGAACGAGCAATTGTCGCAACGGTTCCTGTATCGGATGGTGAGGAAAATTTTGATCCTGTAGACAATTTACCCGCACAACCGACTGCACCTCCAATTTTAGAAGAAATTCGAGATTGGTTAGAACAAGAAAAAACGAAACTGACTCGAATTCATGTCCGAAATCGTCCCGATATCAACGGCTATATTTTGATTCAATATCGTTTACCTCCTGAAACCCAATGGGAACAGTTATCGCAAAAATGGAATGTTCCTATTGCGACCCTCAGCAATTTCTATCAGCGTGAATGTTTACCCCGTTTACTCAACTTTGGCAAATCACAAGGTTACTTAGAATAACTTTCAAGTTCTGTTCAACTTAACCGTTAACCGTTTTGATTTTTACTGAATTATGACTTCTCCAACTGAACATTTAACCTTAACTTTTCCCCTTACCCAAACGACGATTAAAATAGCCGAGCAATTTGCAAAAGAACAACCCACTGCTGAAAAATCAAGGCAAGTTTATCTCAACACCCTAGCTGTTTTAGTCGTTCGAGACTATTTAGAAATGTTAGATATTCCGACTAATTTAAACAACAGCTATAGCTGGAATCCAGTGGGTCGGTTGTGTGGCAATATTGCTGATATTCATCTTCCAAAGATCGGACATTTAGAATGCCGTCCTATTCTAATGAATGAAACAAACTGTTATGTTCCTCCTGAAGTTTGGGAAGAAAGAATTGGCTATTTAGTAGTGCAGTTAGATGAACAAAATCGTGAAGGAATTCTATTAGGATTTGTTTCAACAGTCTCTTCTTCAGTGCTTCCTCTCAGTCAACTGCAATCCTTAGATTCTTTATTAATTCGATTGCATCAACAAGTAATTCCAGTTGAACAATTGAATCAATGGTTTAACAATATTTTTTCCGCAGGCTGGCAAACACTGGAAGAAGTTTTTGGAGCAACAGAAGGAAGTTTAGCCTTTGCTTTCCGTAGTCCTAATATAGAGGTTATTGCTCCTAAAAACATTCAACAATTAGTGGAGCAAATTTATACTAACCCCAATGAAACCCAACGAAAAATAGCGGCTCAAACTTTAGGAAAAATCAATTCCCTTAACCCAGAAGTAATTGCCGCTTTAACTCATTTAATCTCTACGACAACGGATGAAGAAACTCGATGGTCAGCGGCTGAAAGTTTATGGAATCTTGACCCTGAAAATTCTGATGCGGGAGTTAAACGCATTAAGGATTTAGGAATGCAGTTAGGCGGTCATGCAATTGCTTTAATGGTAGCTATTTTAGCATGGAAACCCGAAGAAATAGCGGTATTATTGAGGATTTATCCTTTAGGAAATCAAGTTTATTTGCCTTTAGATTTACAATTGATAGCAATGGATGAGGCGGGTAATACTTTCTCTGAGGTAATATCTCGAAGTGCTGATAATTACATTCAATTAAAATTTACAGGGGAACCTGGGGAACAATTTAGTGTTAAAATTGTTTATGAGGAAGTTTCTCTTGTAGAAAGTTTTATCATTTAAGCCAAATCTAAGACTTGTGGATAAATAATGGTCGAGCAGTTAGTCATTTTAAAATTTGGTGACGGCAATTTTGATCAAGGGTTTTCTGTAACTTTGCAAATTCGGGAAAAAGAACAGCTTCCTTCAGTAGAAATAACCGGAAAGTTACCGCCATTTCCTGAACTGTCTCAGCTTTATAATCAATGGCAAACTGCTTATCGACAATTAGGAGGAATGCGAATTAAGGTTCCTCCGACACAAATTACCAATGTTTCTCAAATTGAAGCTTGCGAAAATTTAGGTTTAATATTATGCGATCGCTTAAATCAATGGTTAGCTTCTGAACCGTTTCGACGGGTGAGAGAAACTTTTATTGAACATCTCCCTAAAAATCAAAATGTTTTGATTCTAATCCAAACTCCAGATCCTTTAATTCAGCGTTTACCTTGGAATTTATGTGAACTTTTTGAACGCTATCCTCAAGCAGAAGTGGTTTTAGCTACACCCGATTTTAAACAGCCGAAATCGATTCCAATTCAAGGTAAAATCAAAGTTTTAGCGATTTTAGGCGATGATTCAGGAATTAATATTCAATTAGATCAGCTATTAATCCAAAAAATTCCTAATGCGGATATAACCGTATTAGTACAACCCCAACGACAACAGATTAATGATCATCTCTGGAAACAACAATGGGATCTTTTATTTTTTGCTGGACATAGTTTAACGGAAACGGAATCAGAAGTGGGTCGCATTTATATTAATGAGACGGAGAGTTTAACCTTAGCACAATTAAAATATAGTTTAAAAACCGCCGTTGAAAATGGTTTAAAATTAGCAATTTTTAATTCTTGTGATGGGTTAGGATTAGCAAAAGCCTTATTTGAATTACAAATTCCTCAAGTCATTGTGATGCGGGAACCTGTACCGGATCAAGTCGCTCAAGCTTTTTTAAGCTATTTTTTAGACTCCTTTGCTAACCATATTCCCTTTTATTTAGCCGTTCGTCGAGCTAGGGAACAGTTACAAGGGTTAGAAAATCAATTTCCTTGTGCGACCTGGCTTCCCGTTATTTACCAAAATCCATCTCAACAACCTCTAACTTGGCTAAAAAAACGTTCTAAAATTAATCGTCGTACCCTAATTGTAACCCCTGGAATTCTGGGTATTAGTTTATTATTAATTAGTTTAAAACTCTTTAATTCTCCCCCTTCCCATTCACCGAATCCAACCTCAAGCCGAATTAGTATAGGGGATAAAATTTTAGTTCCAGGCGATCGCAATTCTTATAAACAAAAAGCAGCAAAAGCATTTTCTGAAGGCGATTTTACAACGGCAATTAGTAACTTTGAATCCGCTTTGCGGGTGAATCGCAATGATCCAGAAGCGTTAATTTATCTTAATAATGCCAAAATTGGCAACCAGCGCGCCTTAAAAATTGCGGTGAGCGTCCCCATTGGTCAAGAATTAAATATTGCGAATGAAATTTTGCGAGGCGTTGCTCAAGCTCAAACCGAAGTTAATCATCAAGATCAAATTCAAGGATTACCCCTAAAAGTTGAAATTGCAGATGATGAAAATGAGCCAAAACTCGCTCAACAAATTGCCACTGAGTTTGTTAAAGATACAACCCTTTTAGCAGTAGTTGGACATAACGCCAGTGAAACGTCTTTAGCCGCGGCTTCCATCTATCAACAGGGAAAATTAGTTATGATTTCTCCCACTAGCTCAACGAATAAATTATCCGGTTTTGGTCGTTATATTTTTCGGACAGTTCCCAGCGTTAGATTTATGGTCAGTCCTTTAGTTCAGTATATTTTAAAAGAAGAAAAGATTACAAAAATAGCAGTTTGTTTTGATTCACAAGCGGTTGATAATTCATTTAAAAATGAGTTTGTGAGTGAAATAGCCCAGGAAAATGCCCAAATTGTCGAAACTTCCTGTGATTTTTCCGATCCAAATTTTAATCCGGTTGAAGTCATTCCTCAAGCTTTAAATGCAGGTGCCGAGGGTTTATTATTAGCGGCGCATATTGAAAAAATTGATTTAGCCATTGATGTGATGCGAGCCAATCAAAATCGGTTGAAAGTCTATGGTAGTCACTCTCTTTATACCGCTAAAACATTACAACCACGGGAAAAAGTTAAGGGTTTAGTAGTTTCTGTTCCTTGGCATCCCGCAGCATTTACTAATACATCCTTTACAGAAAATGCAATCAAAACTTGGGGAGGAGTCGTTAATTGGAGAAGTGCAACAGCCTATGATGCAACTCAAACATTGATTACCGCTTTAAAACAAAGTCAAACCCGTGAAGGGATACGTCAAGCGTTATCGAGTCCGAATTTTTCCGCCTCCGGTGCGATGGGGACGCTGGAATTTTTGCCCTCCGGCGAGCGAAAAGGAACCGGAATTTTAGTGGAAGTTAAACCGAATTCAACGGGAACAGGATATGAGTTTGTTCTTGGCGGGGGAGAATAGGAATTAAGAATTAAGGGACTTAGAATTAAGAAGAGGAGTCAGGAGTCAGGAGTCAGAAGTCAGAAGAAAAAAATTGTCCCCTTATCCCCCTGCTCTCTTGCTCCTACCTCCTGCACGCGCTGCGTTCTAAATTACAACCAAGGACGACTGGCGGTTTCTAACTGTTGCCATTCATCGGGGGTCATTTCCCATCCTAATGCGCCAACATTTTGGCGCACTTGGTCAGCCGTTTTTACCCCAGCGATCGCAATTACTCCAGATTGAGCATTAATCCAATTTAAAGCTACTTCTGCGGGTGTTTTACCGTATTTTTCGCCAATTTCCCGTAATAATTTCATCACGGGTTCAATTTTTTCTAACCCGTTCTGATTAAATCGAGAATCAAATTGTCTCGCCCCAACGGGAGGATTCTTGGGGCTATATTTTCCCGTTAATAATCCTTGAGCTAACGGACTATAAGCTAATAACGTCACGTTTAATTGACGGGCTGTATCTAAAATTCCTTTGCTTTCAATTTGTCGCGTTAATAAGGAATACCGGACTTGATTTGTTGCTAAAGGAATTCCTCGATTTCCTAAAATTTCTGTGGCTTTTTTCATTTCATCGGCGGAATAGTTACTAACACCAACCGATAGAATTCTACCTTGTTGTACCTCATCTGCTAACGCATTTAATAAGGTTTCTTGACTCATTAAAAACGTAAACGGCCAATGTACTTGATAAAGGGCGATTTGTTCGACTTGCAAACGTTTCAGACTTGCCGCTAATGCCTCTTTCACAGAATTACCCCAAAGACGCCAAGGCATCGGGCCATATTTGGTAGCAATAATAACGGGTTGAGCGGTTTTTTTCATGAACCGACCCAACAGTTCCTCAGACACCCCATTTCCATAGACCTCCGCTGTATCAAAAAAGTTGACTCCCGCTTCTAACGCCACCTGAAAAGCCGCCTCCACTTCAGCTTCCCCATATTGTTTTCCATAGTTCCAAAACAGGGTATCTCCCCAAGACCAAGTACCCAGACACAAAGGCGGCACAGCAATATTCGTGTTTCCCAGTGTTTTACTGCTAATCGTGCTAGTCACAACTAAAAACTCCTTAATACTTCTTTATATTGTAAAGAAATATTAAGGAGGCAGAGGAGGACAAGGGGACAAGGGGACAAGGGGACAAGGGGAGCAGGGGAAGATAATTCTTGTTTTCCCTATTCCCCCCAACCCTCTTAATTCTTAATTCTTAATTCAGATCCTTAAGTGCTACGCACAGGCTACGCCAACGCTCCGCTCAGGACGCTACGCGATTCTTAATTCTTAATTTATCCTAAATTTTGAATTAACCAATTAAACTTGGCTTCCGCTAGGGCTAAAAAATCTTTTGTATTTTCTGTTAAGGGTTCTTCTTCGATTTCTAAACCTTCATCTTCTATAAGCTCCCCATAGCCTAAACGACGAATCGTTCCTCGCATTCGATTGGCTAAACATAATGATAATCCTTGATAAAATCGAGCCGCAAATTTAGAATCACTGTAGAGTTTTTTAGTGAGTTCCATTCTAGGAATCGCTAAAACTTTAGTGGCTTCGATCGCTTTAACCGTTGCTAAAGGGGGACGACTATCCACAAACGAAATCTCCCCCACCACTGCTCCTTTACTAAGTTGGGCAAGTTCACGAGGTTCATCTAATCCGATGATCACCTTTAATGCTCCACTTAAGACAAAATAGAGCGCATTGATCGTCCGCCCTTCATAAATTAACGTTTCTTCTGGCGGAATTTTTTCCACTTTCCCTTTATAAATGATCCATCGCAAATCATCATCACCGAGTCCACCAAGAAGATAAAGACCTTTTTCTGTTTTTTTCATCATTTTTTATTAACTATATTACCGATAAGTGATGAGAAACATCGCTTTAAAGTAGCTTAAGTTTCCTGAAATTAAATAATTTGGCTTTCGAGAATAGAAGCGCATTTTAACAAACAAGATCAATTATTGTTAATTAAAGTAAAGTCGGGTTGATTCAGAGTTACAGGCGTGTTAAGTAGACTGACCCGAATAGCTGACATCCTCCCCATTTAGGATGATACGAATGTTATCTCCCTTGAACTCGGAAAATCCGTCACCCAATTCCTTTAAAATAATAAACTACGGTTTAGTTCAGCCACAACCTTAATCCTAATTCAATCTATCCTTTTATTCAATATCCGGGTTTTTGATTAACTATGGCAATTAGCGATTTACCTGAGTCTACTTCTCAAAACACAACAGGTGGCGAACACTTACCAAAGCTGGGTCTAGGAACCATGTTTCGGTTAGGTTTGTATCAAATGGGCTTAGGGATTATGTCCCTGCTGACCTTGGGTGTGATTAACCGGATCATGATTGATGAGTTAAAAGTTCCGGGGTTAATTGCAGCCGGGGCGATCGCTATGCACCAGCTTGTCTCTCCTGCCAGAATTTGGTTTGGTCAGATGTCCGATACCAAACCTGTATTCGGTTTACACCGCAGTAGCTATGTTTGGTTAGGGGCGATTTTATTTAGTAGTCTTTCATTTATCGCCATTCAAGTAGTTTGGCAACTGGGAAACAGCATTCAAACCAATGGCATGAATGGGATCAGTTACATTTGGGCTGGTTTTTTAGCGATCATTTTTGCCTGTTATGGTTTAGCTTTAAGCGGTAGTTCTACTCCCTTTGCGGCTCTTTTATTTGATGTTTCCGATGACGATAACCGTTCTAAATTAATTAGTATTGTTTGGTCAATGCTAATGGTCGGAATTGTGGTGGGTGCCATTATTAGTTCAAAAATCCTGAATCGTCCTGAAGTTTGTGGAAAAGATATTTTAACTTATGACCCAAATTTAGCTCAACAAACCGTTAATCTTTCACAATTACAAGCGTCTGTAACCCCTTTATTTATCCTGATTCCGTTAATAGTAGTCGGCTTATGTTTTCTCGGAACTTTTGGGATAGAAAAGCGTTTTTCTCGCTTTAAATTTCGTTCAAAACTGGTTGAAAGAGAAGATCAAATTACTTTAAATCGTGCGATTCATATTTTAACGTCTAGTCCCCAAACGAAAATCTTTTTCAGTTTTTTATTAGTCATGTCAATTAGCCTGTTTATGCAGGATGCTGTTCTAGAGCCTTATGGGGGCGAAGTGTTCGGAATGTGTATTTCTGAAACGACACAATTAAATGCGTTTTTTGGAACCGGAACCTTAGTGGGGATTGCCTCTACCGGATTTTTCATCGTTCCTCGTCTGGGTAAAAAAAATACAGTTAGATTGGGTTGTATTGGAACGATTGTTTGTCTACTCTTCTTTATTATGGCAGGGGTAGTCGCTAATCCTAGCTTTTTGAAAAATGCTCTATTATGTTTTGGATTAAGTTCAGGAGTTTTAACGGCTGGGGCGATTAATTTAATGTTAGATTTTACCCTCGCTGAAACCGCCGGAACCTTTATTGGGGCTTGGGGTTTAGCCCAATCAATGGCAAGAGGATTATCCACTGTTTTAGGGGGGGCTGTTTTAGATGTTGGACGGGTATTATTTAAAGTTCCCATGTTAGCCTATAGCACCGTTTTTGCTGTTCAAGCAGTGGGAATGATCATTGCGATTGTATTATTAAGTCGAGTGAATATTCGCGAATTTAGTGAAACCACAAAACAAGCGATCGCCAATGTTTTAGAAACTGAAATGGACTAGGAGAAGAATTAAGAATTAGAAGGCAGGAGGAAGAAGAAAAGAATTGTCTCTTGTCCCCTTGTCTCCCCTGCCCTTCATCTTTTTATTGGCTCATAAAAGTGAATTAAATTAATACTCGGATTCACTTTCCCGAGGAACAGATTCAGCTTCGCTGTCCGAGAGAATTGAATCCGCTTCAGTTTCCGGTTGACTCTGTTCAACTGGAGTTGCTTTACCTTTTTGTTTGTTAAAGTAGGTTCCAAAGATAGCTTTGGCAACGGGGGCGGCGGATTTAGAGCCAAAGCCACCGTTTTCGACCACAACGGCGATCGCAATTTCAGGATCTTTGGCAGGCCCAAACGCCACATATAGGGAGTGGGAGGTTTGTCCCAGCACCTCAGAGGTTCCCGTTTTACCCCCCGTTAACGGTAAACCCTCTTTCATCAGTTGGGCTGTCCCCCGATCCACAACGTCGATCAATCCTTCCTTAATCACTTTTACCGTCTCCGGTTTCATCCCCGTCGGTTCAGGTTTTGTTTGCGGGGTATTCGTTAAATCAGTGCGGAGGTGAGGTTTAACTCGCTTTCCACCATTCGCAACGGACGCCACCATCACCGCTAATTCTAGAGGTGTGGCTAATACCGCCCCTTGACCAATCGACATCGTAACGGTATCTCCTAAATACCAAGGTTCGCCAAACATTTCTTCTTTATTTTCTGGGGTTGGGATAAACCCTTCTGAGCCTTCTGTCAAACCCAATAATTTCAGATTCGTGTTTCCAACCCCCAACCGTTTCCCCCATTCTGCGATCGCTTCAGGGCCAATAGCCATTCCCAGTTGGTAATAAAACGTATTACTACTAAACGCCAAAGCATCTCGAAATCCGATTACCCCATAACCGCCACTATGTTCATTAAAGGTAATCCCCCCCACCGTAATCGAGGAATAAGTCCCAATCATCGAGTCAGGGGTAAATTTTCCTGAACCGATTCCCGCCGCAGAGGAGACAATTTTAAAGGTACTACCGGGGGGATATCCTTGTAACGTCCGATTTAAAAATGGATCATCTTGATTTTGTAACTCCTCCCATTGAGCCTGAGTCACAGGTTTCGTGAACATATTTGGATCAAAACGGGGACTACTCGCCATCACTAATACTTCTCCCGTTTTGGGATTTAACGCCACCGCAGCACCCCGACGATCTCCCAAGGCTTCTTCTGCGGTTTTTTGTAAATCCAAATCTAAGGTTAATTTGACATTAGTTCCGCCTTTAGAGGGGCGTTCTCCCAGTTCTCGCAATTCTTGGTTGAGGCTGTTCACTTCTATTAAACGCGCACCCCAAACCCCAGACAATTGTTTATTGGTGCTGGCTTCAATCCCTAACTGTCCGACAATCATCCCCATGGGCCATTCAGGATGAGCTTTTAAATCTTCTGCGGTAGCTTCGCCAATATATCCTAAGACTTGGGAGGCTAAATTGCCGTGGGGATAGTAACGGTTGGATTCAGTTCGGACTTCTAAACCCGGTAATTCGGCGGATTTTTCCCCTAACCAAACAAACGCTTCCGGGGTTAAAAATTGGCTAATTCTCACAGAGGTAGCAGCTTGATAACCCGCCTTTTCAATCGGCGCTAAAATCTGCTGAGGTGGCATTTTCAGGATGGGACTCAGCATCTCGGCAATTTTCTGCCATTGTTCCTGGGTTTGTTCCTTGGGCCAAACATACAAGGCACGGGTTAATCGATTTGCCGCTAAAGGTTTATCATTGCGATCCAAGATATAACCTCGATTGGTGGGAACCGGAACTAAACGAATCCGGTTTTCTTCAGCCCGCTCTCGGTTTTGTTTTCCGTCAATCAGTTGGAGTTGAACTAAGCGCAACCCATGTAAACCGATGGCAGTGGTTGCCAATAACATTAATAATATTGCCCGATAGAGGGGACGAACATCCCGTTTGGGACTGTTCAGCATCACCTCTGTCTTTTGACCCTCACTCACCCACGAAAAATTGCTTTCCATCATTCAGTTATCAGTTATCAGTTATCAGTAATTAGTAAAAACGCTTTATTCTCCCAAGCACCAAGACAGCACTCCTAATATTAGGGCTAAAGTGATCCAGTGGGGAAAATGTAATCCATCTACGGTATTAATGGGAAATAATAAAACGCCTTGAATCAAAATTAGCGTTATCAATACCAGCAAACTAATCAATCCGATTGACATCCGCTAGTCCCTCCCTCAAAATCTTTAGTTTGCAGCGAGGATTCTGCCTTGTCAAGGGAGGCGAAAGATGGTAGGAAATCCGAACTTGAACAGTGGGAAGGTCTGGATACACGAATTCTGACCAAAGATCTGGGTTTCAAGCCTCGCCCCTTCGACAAGGCTCAGGGCAGGCTCTTCTAGGGCGACTTGAATTGTGTTAGAATAATTGCCGTAGGGTCTGTTCACGTCAAATGCTCGTTTTCGAGTTCAAGGCAAAAGCAAAAACCACTCAATCTGCTGCTATCGATGATGCAATTCGCACCGCCCAATTTGTTCGCAACAAGTGCATTCGTTTCTGGATG
>JBMDYE010000104.1:0-3941 GCA_048595135.1 Planktothrix sp.
GTGAGTTTGAATGTGGTGTAAGTAATTAACGGCTTTAGCTGTACTCAGCTAAAGCTGTTTTTCTATCGGTTAAATTGGGGAAAGTTAATCTGATCGTTAAGAATAAACCATCTGGATCAACTTGCCTCCTGTATATTGGAAGAAGAAAGCCGCAAAGACAGCGCAACTACAAACTTATGTCGGAAACTTTATCAGAATCGGCTATTTCTCCTCGATGTGTTCTGGTTTGTCAACATCAGTCTTGTCTTAGACAGGGTTCTGTTGAAGTTTTAGAAGCATTCCAAGCCGTTAATCTTCCTGATGTCACGATAGAAGCCAGCGGTTGTCAGGGTCAATGTAATATTGGCCCCACTGTCCGCGTTACTCCTGATGAAATTTGGTACTATCGCGTTAAACCCGAAGATGTTCCCCGCATCGTTGAAGAACATCTCAAAAACGGTGAACCCGTCCAAGAAAAACTCAATCCCCGCATCCATCTTAGGTATCAATATTATTAACAGAATGCAGGAGGCAGGAATTAAGAATTAAGAATTAAGAATTAAGAAAATGGGCAATGGGCAATGGGCAATAGGCGACAAGGAGACTATTTTTCCTTCCTTCTTCCTCTTGCCTCCTGCCTCTTGCCTCCTGCCTCCTTCCTCCTGCCTCCTGCCCCCTACCCCCTGCCTCCTGCCTTCTGCCTCCTGCCCCCTGCCTTCTGCTATATAGAACTCACCCAAGACCGGATAATATTGTCTACTTGGTCTGGAACTTCATCATGGGGACAATGACCGGCTTTTAGGAAATATTCTGTTAAGTTCGGATAATGTTCATGAAACTTAACGCTGCGTTCCCGACTGTTCATCCAGGGATCACCTTCTCCCCAAATTAACAACAACGGACGAGTTAACTGTTGCAACAACACATCCACCTTGTCGCCTTGGGGACTTTTGAATACCGATGCAAACACTTTCGATGCACCTGGATCACAGGAGGGACGATAGATTTCTTCAACTAATTGGTCAGTAACTGCACTGGGATCAAGATAAACTTTTAATAAAGTTTTGCGAATCGTAGAACGGCGCTTTGTCCATTGGAAGATTAAGAAACTCACCCACTCTTGACGAAACAGCGATCGCATCACTTGAGAAAGTGCTTTTTTCCAAATCGGCGGTTCAGGACGAGGCTTAGTGTCTGTAAACGGCCCTGCACTATTAAGGAGAATTACTCCTTTTGTAGCTTCAGGATAGTGTGCTGCGACAGATAACACCGCATACCCCCCCAAAGAATTTCCAGCGACCACCGCAGGTTGACCAATTACCTCTGTAATGAAGTCGTGAAGCTGATCCCGCCACAATTGACCGCTATATTCCCAATCAGGTTTTGCAGACCGTCCAAAGCCTACTAAATCAATTGCCCAGACGTCAAAGTCTTGTTGCAAATCTTGAATATTCTTACGCCAGTGATCCGTTGATGCGCCAAACCCATGCACCAAGAGCAATGGCGGACGTTCAGGGTGGCATTCTCCAGCATGAACATAATAAATTAATTGATCCCGCCACTTCCAATAGGTTCCAGCAATGGGATCGGTGCTAATGGCTTGGAGGGTTGTCATGACGTTTTATCAATAAATGTTAAGTTACATGAACAATGGTATCAAATTTAAGAGATTGTTGAGGCAAAATTGCAATCTCTGTATCAGAAGCTACTAATTTTTAAAAAATACGATAAACTGAAAGTAAGCATTTCATTACTTTTAGTTCAAGTGAAAATCAGTTAACTCTTAACGGGTTTTCTTCCAAATCCCTTGATTTTTAAAGGTTTTACGCGATTTGTAGCCAACTGTAGTACAGAGAAACACAAAAAACCTCAGAATTTTTTCAAATTTATTGTGTTTTTTCTTATTCTTTTGGTAATCTAATGAATGAATGGGTACTCACTCTCAACGACTGAGAATCAACTCGTATTCAGGGGAGAATTTGCAACTATGCAGGGTGTGAGGTCTATCCACCACGTTGCCAGGGAGTTTTCCGTGTGATTGCTATAACATCGCGTCCGGTTAAACGAAACTGGGTCACTATTAGCTTTGCTTCCACTCTCTACCTTTGTCCAATCTTGGACTTACTGCTGGCAGATATTCCCGATGAGTGGCAAGCTGAACTCCGCCTCGGACTTCAAGAAGCACTTGTTAACGCTGCCAAGCACGGTAATAGGCTAGACCCTAGTAAAACAGTTGTTGTCCGCTTCTCTGTGATTCAAGATCACTGTTGGTGGATTATATCAGATCAAGGATCTGGTTTTAACCCCCCTTGTCAATGCCGAATTAAGGATGATCTTGATGATTGTGAAGACTTTGATGAGGATTCAGATTTACCCCATGATGAACATGAATGTGGGCGAGGCTTATACATTCTTTACCAAATTTTTGATCGGGTTCAATGGAACCGAACCGGAACCGAACTGACGTTATGTAAAAAAATTCCGATTCCGCATTTGAATCAAAACTGGTAAGCGATCGCTCACGGCTGACAGTACAGACGCGAAAGTTCGCGCCTCTACTCACTGCTGATTATCAACCTAATTATGGCACCTAATGATGCTTTGTGCCATGACTGGGACAGGGTGGGGCTTTAATGGTACGTTCTAACCATCCAATCCCTTGATTTAAGCGCGGGATCACCTCACCAGGCTGATCCTTCAGTAAAAAGACCAATGCTGCTGCTAAATGTTCCCCAGCCCTTGCATTGGGGTTGCCTTTGAGGCGATGCCAATCCCGTTCGGAGATAGCCAAACGTTCGGCTAGAGCTTGGGCGAGTTCAAGGGTGCTGTACTCACTGAGAGTTGCTGTGGTTGGACTCGTGACCGAGTTCTGGACTGGTGTTGGGTTCAGGTTAGCCATAAAATAGAGAATTAGTTTAATTGTGGGGTGAATTGGATCTTTAACTATTATGCCAAGCAAGTCCTCATCTCAACCATCCCCTCGTGATCCCCGTGATGATAACGCCGCATTTGATTCTGAGGATCTGGAGTTTGAGCAAGCGTTAGCCGAGGTTGAAGGAATCTTGACTAATTTGAAAGAGCGTTATGTTCAAATCCAACGAGATAAACAGCGCCAAATTCAACTAAAAAACCGGATTGAAGATGTTATTCCTCAGTTACGTCAAACGCGATCGCAAGAATTAAAAGAAGAATTAAAACAAATAAAAGCCGAGTTAGAAACGATAGAATTAAATTTAGAAAGTCGTTTATTCGGTTGGGGAAGTTTAAAAGAACCCTTTTGGCAAGCTGTTCGGTTTGGGGGAATCGGAGTAATAATTGGTTGGGTTTTAAAATCTTTGGCTGGGGGGTAGCCACTTACCCAGAAACCCGGTTTCTGAATTACAATTAGGATTCTATCCACAAAATTTGAGGAAGAAACCCGGTTTCTTAAATCATCTGTGTCAGTTAGTTATAATCTATTTATTTAGATAATGATTAACAGAACGTTATGTCGAATGAATTGAACGAAACGGAATCGTTAACTGAAAAAATTCTTGAACAACTCAAACCTTGGCGAGATGCTCATAAACGTTCAACCTGGAAACCGATTGTTGAAGCCGGAGATAAGGGAATTACAGCCTCTAAATTTTCAGGACAACCTTGGTTAGCTGAACATGAAGTTTATCCCTGTTGTGGAGACTGTCAAACCCCAATGTCTCTGCTATTACAACTCAATTTGAATCAAATTCCACCTCAACTTTCGGATCAATTTGGAAAAGGATTATTACAACTATTTTACTGTTTTCAATGTAGTAGTTACGCCCCGTTTGAGAACAATAAATTAGTCAGAATTGTAGAACCGAATCAATTGATTTCTCCTGTCACTCATCAAGATGAAGATTTACCCCCAAAAACAATTACAGGCTGGACAGAATTAGACGATTATCCTGATAGCGTTGAAGCGGAAGACTATGGATATACTT
>JBMDYE010000105.1:0-5844 GCA_048595135.1 Planktothrix sp.
TGTTTCCTTTTGTTTCCTCACCCGTGGAACAGCACGCCATGTCAAAATTCCGTATCCCAATTTAGTAAGAAAAACTACTCATTTGGCATTGGAAAAAAATTTAATCAATTTCAATTGATTTCAATCGGAATGAATGCGAGAAGCCTAACGAGTCGGGATGTCATCAACCTCAATCCCGGCGAAAATAGAAGGTTCGTGTCATCAGGTGCAGCCTTGTAAAGTTTTGTAAAAATGATCCATTTTTTTTGCTCGATTGATAAGAAATACAAATGATTACTTTGCCTAGTAGGCATTGAGCCTATATGCGTGTCAAAAAGTGCAAGGTAAACCGCCAAAGCCTTACAGAGATTTGGTTTGGGGTTTATAAGAACAGCCACAAAAAGGGCAGAAGCGAAACTTCATTGAAGATATGGGTTCGGAGCAACTCGGACACCGACTAACCAGTTGAGTACCGCACAAGGAGCAGAATTGAGCGCGGGAATTAGTCCACATGGGATCTGGTGTAGTCCCAGGAGTCCAACACAAGGGACAAAACTTCAAGGACGTTGTAGCAACAACTGGTATTCCCTTATTGAGAGCATCCAGATACTCAAGTGGAACTTGTAAAGCCAGAGCCAGCCCTTTAAGCGTTTTATGATTCAATCTTTTCGTCAGACCCCGCTCGATTTTTCCTAAACTTTGCAGATGAATTCCAGCTATTTGAGCCACTTCCTGTTGACTTAATCGAAGTAGTTGACGGACTCGTTGCACATAACTAGCTAATGATTCGTTGAGTTCAGGAAATTCAGTGTGTGCTGTCATCACCATTAAAATATAATTGAGTAAATAGCCAATTGCACCAAAACTATTTAACTTAAATAGTCAATCATTAATCCAACTTCAAGCCATTGTCTGTCTCATTAGCTACAGTCGCTACCCAATTTCTAGAGCGGAAGGGTTTAGCCCAAAGTACCATCCGTTCCTATGAAAAAACGCTGCTCTCTTTCCTTCAAGAATATGGAAAATTTCCGATAGAAATCCTTGACCGCCAAATCCTCTGCCAATATCTTAATAGTTTAGAAAATTTATCTTATACTACCCATCACAAACATCAAGCTATTATCCAAGCTTTATTTAACTTTGCTCTTGAACAAGGTTATATCAAAATTAATCCCATTGCTCAACTTCGACGACGAAAACCTGACCCCGAAAAAGGCGAACATGATGCAGATGAAACCATCCGTTATTTAACCAACCAACAAATCAAATTATTGTATCAAGTCGTAGCAACAGATAGCCGGATGAACTCCCTAGTCAGACTTCTGCATCGGACTGGTGCTAGAATTGGAGAAGTTTTAGCACTCAATCTCACTGATATAGACGGGTTAAATCAGAAATTTCATATCATTGGAAAAGGGAATAAATCGAGGTGGTGTTTTTATAGTCAAGATGCTGCCGATGCTCTACAACATTATATCCAATATTATCGACCTAAAACTTCCATCACTGCCTTGTTTATCGCCCAGCATCAGTTTACAGGTGAAGTCACTCGCTTAAGTTATCGTACCGCCCATAAAAACTGGGCTACTTTAATCAAGCCTGTTCCCGAACTAACAGGAATTCGTTTACATGACCTTCGCCATACATTCGCTACAGAAAGAGTGGGATTAATGGGGATTGAAGAATTGAGAGCTTTAATGGGACACACTAATATCCAAACCACTTTACGCTATCAAAAAGTCACTTCAGCCCGTGCTGAATATATTGCCAAACAAGCACTAACTCACTTGATAGAAAACGAAACTTAAATGGCAAGTTAGGAGGAATTTTTTATAAAAAGTTAGGACAAAGACAGAGTAGATATTGTACTCTGTACTAGCTGAGTGAGAATTGGAGACTATCCCCCAGTTCGCTCTCGCCGTTATTACCAACAAGCAATTCAAGACTATTTAGGACATAAGAATATACACCACACAGTTCGTTATACTCAAATGTCACCTCAAAGATTTGAAAAGTTCTGGAGAGATTAAGCAACCACTTGTTGTGTCAAACCAGCAATTCTCTCGTTGAGATCCAGCTTAAACGTACCATAAGGATTTACATGACTGAAAATCAAAGGAGTAATGGCTCTTTTATCCACTTCAGTTAGCTTGTGCTGCCAATGTTTCTGCTCCAAAACACTCTGAATCATCAAAGTATTCACATAGACCAGACAGATCTGCAAAAGATGCAAAGATAAAACCGATAACTCCTGACTTTCCAAGCGATTAGAAGCAAATTCTCCACCCTTGCCGTAGAAGATAAAATCATTAACCCCATTCCATCTTTCTACTACATTTAATCCTTCATTAACTTCTCGCCGTACCTCTGTTGAGTCAAGGTATTGACACAAGAAAATCGTTTTTATTGCCCGACCCAATTCCAATAATGCCAGATAAGTTGGATGTTTAAAGGGATTTTTGCTAAAGCGTTTGAGAATTGACTCTGTTTCAGCCGTTCCCAACTTTAAAGCAGTAGTAAACTTCACCATCTGGTCATACTGTTGACGAATCAAATCCCAATTAATAGGACGAGTTAGAATCGGTTGTAGATTAGGGTAAGCATCACTTTGTCCAACGTAAGGACGATATAACTTTTGTACTTTAATGCGTTTCAATCTGGGCATTAACTGAAATCCCAATAAGTGAGTAAAGGCAAACGCCACTTCACTTTGACCATGACTATCAACATAATTTTTCTGCACATTCATATTAGTACAGTGGCGTAAAACCCCTTCAATCATGGCTGCTACCTCACTACTAGAACAAGTTTTGAGTTGGGAATAAATACAGGTAGATTTCTTCTCAACGTGCCAATAAATCATGACACCTCGACCCCCATAACGAAGATGATACTGGGTTAGAAGATTCTGATCCCATGCGCCAAAATGTTTGCTATCGCGCTTCACAGGTAGTCGTTCCTTCTCCCCAAATCTGAGGTAAGCGAATAGAGAAGATAGCATTAATAACATCACCAATTGCACTGCGTAACTGGTCTTTGTAGATATATCGACGACGTACATAAAGTAAATCTTGATAGTTCTCGCCATTAATACCTGTGTTAATTCTCTTTAATCCGGTATTAGTTCCCATGCCATAAAGACACAGTAATAATCGCTTTTGTAGTGTTTCTCTGTCTAGAATCTCTCTCGTACCCATACTGGTGAAGTTCTGGGTAAAATTGACTCTTAAATCCGTTTCCTTGAGAATGTCTAAAAGACTGGTATGCTCCCAAATTTTGTTAATTTCTCCCTTGAGTTGTTTCAGATTAATGGGTTCAGATGCAGAGTCTATAGGGCTAAGTCTAATAAAACTTTGACCTTTCTTTCCGATAATAGTAACATCTGGGTTCTTGGGCATTCCTTTATCTAATTTTTCTAGCCCCTGTGCCATTTGTTCTTGTAAGTTTGAGATAAAGGTTTCTACATCTAATGGAAGGCTTAAAGCCTGATAGTAGACTTGACGGTGTTGTTCAAAATCAGTAGGTAAATCATGATCTGGATTCCCATAACGAGATGCTCCGACTACCCAAATTTCTTTACAACTGAGTCTTTCTCTCAAAGCTTGTAAAACGCTAATTTCGTAGTTAATCCGGTTAATTCTATCTTTACCATCAGAATCTTTTTCTAAGAGAATTTCTTTCCAACCACTTTTAAGAACTCCATCAATTGGTATAGTTTCTCCATTTTCATAATATCGGGATTTACTTTGAGCATACTTTTTGAGTAGCTCTAATGCCTGAATTACAGGGCGATGAATATCATTATTAGAACAAAATTCTAAGGCTTCTAATAGTTGAGGAATCAGCCGTCGATAGTGCCTCGCAAAGGAAGAACGCATTACGGTATGTACTCTTTGACGATAAGCTGTACCAGTTGCTTTATATTCAGCCACTAAATCTCTGAGAGTTTTTTGAGAAACTACAGGATATATAACTTTTTCAATAACTCCTGAAGGTTCAGCTACAGCTACTTCAGCAATGCGAAATAAAATATTAGTTTTTCCGGTTACTTCTTTAAAGTCTGAGACTAATTCTTTATTGATACGCCTTTCCGCTCTTGTCCCAATTCGTTGAATAATGGACATTAGTAATTCGATGAGATTATCAGTAATTTCCTGAGCGCGTTGAACACAAAACGCTGCCATGAGAGTATAGCGAATTGCTGGGGGATGTTGTCGTAAAAGGTAAGGGGTTTCTGTAGCTGCCCGGTAACGGTAGGTTTTAATTAGTTTGGGTGATATTCCTTCAAATAAGTCAGAGGATAAACCAATACTGCGAATCCGTTTGAGTTTTTCGATTTCCGTTAAGAAACTTTCTAATCCCACCGGCCCTGGATCTGTTTTGAGAAAGGCAAATTCAGATTTTTTGAGTTGAGGAGAATCCTGTTTATTTTCTGTATTTTCCGCAGGGTCTGTGGTTAATAAAATATCAATTTCAGCCTGATTTACTTTGGATATTCTAGAAAGTGTTTGATAGCAGAATTCACTTTCATGCTGACTGATAGCACTACGAATCAAACGCTCAATTCTTCCTGATGTAGGCGGTTCGATTTGCAATTCTCTCCATCTTTGATAGACACTTTCAACCAGTGATTCAAACTTTTGGTCATGAGGTAATACTTCTTTAATGAGCCAGTCGGTCATTTCTGCTGAATCTTGGACGGTAGCTACTCTAAAATTAAATAAACGACGAATTTCAACTCGATAAACTTTTGCAGTTCGTCCCTGCCAGTCATAATCCGAGTATGAACTTTCAGGAATTTTAAGTTGATTTGCTATGTAAGAGATAATAATTTTGGGAATAGATGATTGTTCGTCAGGAAAACAAGTAAAAATCTGAAAATGTTTTAAGAACAGAGCAAATCCAATCTGATTACCGCCGACTTTGTTTCTGACTAATTCTAATTCCGTTGGCAGAAGTGTCCAGTTTTCAATTAGTTCTTCTGTATCCCAATTTGGCTTGACCATTCATCTTCTTCCCATCGTTTGAAAGCCTGAGTATTTCTCAAGCGAGTGTATGAGCCAAGATTGTTGTACTATGAGAAATTAATCAACTATGTATAGTTCAGGCTATTTGTCAAATGTTTTAAAAAAGATATATTTGAAAAAATTATGGATTAGGGACAAAAAGGAAGCTAAGAGAGAAAAGTTATTCAGAGGCTAGAATCCTTATCTATCAAGTGTTGTAGCTACAGGCTGCACCTGATGACACGAACCTTCTATTTTCGCCTACTATCAAATGGAATTCAACCAAGCCCCTGAGCAATTGGATTTTTATAACTGGGACAATTTAGCCGATGAAGCTTCTGGGATTCTGGTTGGTGGCAACAGTGGGAGTGCAAAAACAAGTTTAGGAGCGGGGTTCATTATTGGGAAATTAACAGCCGGACAGCCAGCCGAAGTCATTGCGCTGGATATTCACGTTTCTAAAAACCCAATTTGGAAACAGATGGGAATCCCAAGGATTGAGAGTAATGTTGAAACAATTTATGAAATTATGTGCTGGTTCATTAAAGAAATTGAGCGGCGTAAACATGAAGACGGACACCCAATTATTGTCTGTTTGGATGAGATTAATGACACCCTGAGCGAACTTGAGCAACTGGACATTACTAACCCCTTGCCTGGTAAACAGAAACGCTCTAAAACCTTTAGCTATGCCATCCGTAAACTCAGCAACGCACGAAAGTTTGACATCTGTTTAATTGGGTTCATGCAGTCCCACAACACTGAAGCGATTGGGATTGATGGCAAGTTTAGGAACAACTTTTTATTGGTGCTTTGTGGTGCTTCTGCTAGGGGTGAAATACAGAACATTTGGAAGCAT
>JBMDYE010000106.1:0-5753 GCA_048595135.1 Planktothrix sp.
AGTCAAGATGGAACAATTAAAATTTGGCGTTCGTAGGATGGGCTATGCCCATCAAAACCCCTGTCAATTATTAGCAGTTAAAAGAGGGCGATCGCTTCTTTTAAATCGGATATTTTTTCATGATTAATTCCTAGTTAAAAATGTTTATTTTATTGTTTAGAAATCCAGGTTGTGGTGGGCAAAGCCCACCCTACCAATGTTAAGAGTTAAAAGAGGGCGATCGCTTATTTTCAAGAGCAGATATTTTTAGTTAATTTTATTGCTGGGTAATCAAGGTTTTGGTAGGCAAAGCCCACCCTACAATTTAATATTATTCTATAATAGAGGAACAAAATTTTATGCCAGCCAAAGACTTCTATCATGATACCGTAAAAAAAGCGTTAATTAAGGATGGTTGGACGATTACAGATGATCCCTTAATTCTGTCAATTGGTAAAAGAGATTTATTTGTTGATTTGGGGGCAGAAAAGTTAATTGCTGCCGAAAAAAGCAATAAAAAAATTGCAGTAGAGATTAAAAGCTTTATTGGAGCATCTAGAGTGGATGATTTAGAAAAAGCTCTAGGACAATATATCCTTTATAATGAGATTTTACAGGAGAAGCAGGAACAACGGATATTATATTTAGCTATTAAACAATCAGCTTATGAGGAAATATTCGAGGAACCAATTGGTAAGTTACTTTTGAAACGAAATCTGATCAATTTATTAGTTTTTGATGAAACAGAGGAGACAATTCTACAATGGATACTGTAACTCAATATTATCAAATTATTTATCCAATTTTAAAAGAATATGCGGATCTTCCCTATCGTTATGGAGAAGTTAAACGTCAGTTAATTGTCAGTGACGATAAACTCCATTATCTATTTATGACTTGGGGATGGGAAAATAAGCGCAGGTTACATGGTTGCATCGTCCATTTAGAAATTATTGGCGATAAAATTTGGATTCATGAAGATGGTTTAGAAGAAGGAATTGCCAATGAATTAGTGAGAGCAGGAATTCCCAAAAGCCAAATTGTGTTAGGATTTCATCCGCCCGAAGTACGCCCTTATACCGAATTTGCGGTTAATTAATGATAAAATATAGAGGTTTAGGTGGGATAAAACCCACCCAACGTTTAGTTGATTTCGTAACCGAATTTATTCGGATCAACTTCCCCTAAATTAATGTCATTTAATCCATATTCTGCCCAACGTCTGCTAACCATTGCGGCGGTATCTCCATCAGATTCTAACGGTTCTCCCCATTCATGATCGGTTTCTGGGGGTATTTTTGTAGTCGCATCAATTCCCATTCTTCCCCCTAAACCTATTTTTTGACTGGCAAAATCTAACGTATCAAACGGCGTATCCGGTAAAATAAAAACATCCCGTGAGGGGTCAACTTTTGAACTAATTGCCCATACCACCTGTCGCGGATCTCGAATATTAATACTCTTATCCACCACAATCACAAATTTGGTATAAGTAAATTGAGGTAAGGCACTCCAAAACGCTAACGCCGCCCGTCGTGCTTGTCCTGGATACGCTTTATCA
The DNA here is from genome assembly GCA_048595135.1 of Planktothrix sp. GTDB lineage: Bacteria > Cyanobacteriota > Cyanobacteriia > Cyanobacteriales > Microcoleaceae > JBMDYE01. The sequence goes on from JBMDYE010000106.1 coordinate 1,541, forward strand.
ATGGAGATAATTGCCGCTTTATAACTTAACGCTTCCATGGGGAGGAAAAAGTCTACAATTTCCGAGACTTGTTGACGTAAAATCGGCGTATAAATGCGGTTTAATGCGATCGCCATCATCGCTTCTTCTTTCGGAGGACGCCCGCTAAACGTCGTTAAATAAATCGGGTCTTTTCGATGGGTTAAACAATGAAACCGAACTAACGGCGAATCTTCCACGCCGCCATAATATCCCATGTGATCCCCAAACGGCCCATCGGGTAACATTTCTCCAGGAGTGATGGTTCCTTCTAATACAAATTCTGAATCTGCTGGAACTTCTAAATCCACCGTTTTACACTTGGCTAATTGTACCCCAGAACCCCCATATAATCCCGCAAATAACCATTCGGATAAATCAACCGGAATCGGAGTGGCTGCTGCCATAATAATTAATGGATCAACCCCTAATGCGATCGCAATTTCTAACTTTTTGCCTTTTTCTGCCGCTTTTCTTAAATGTCTCGCCCCCCCTCGCACCGATAACCAATGAACAGTCATGGTATTTTTAGATTGCAATTGTAACCGATAAACTCCGACATTTGGGGTTCCGGTTTCGCAATCTTTGGTAATCACTAATCCCAAGGTAATAATTTTACCCGCATCTTTTGGATAGGGACGAATCATCGGAATTGTGTTTAAATCTAAATCTTCTCCCTCAATGACGACCTGTTGACAAGGAGGAAAAAAATTGCGCCCTGGTTTGGCTTTGACCACATCAAATAACACCTTCCCAAAATCAATGGCTTGAGCGATTTTTTTAGGAGGTTTCGGTTGTTGTAACATTCCTAATTTTTTCCCCAATTCTTCTAATTCTTGGGGGGTTTCCATATTCATTGACCAACAAACCCGTTGTTCTGTCCCCATTAAATTCACCGCCACCGGAAAAGGGGAACCTTTGACATTTTCAAATAATAATCCTGGCCCCCCACACTGGAGCATCCGGTTAGAAATTTCCGCAATTTCTAAATCAGGATCAACTAAAGCGCTAATGCGTCGCAGTTGTCCCCGTTCTTCCAACAGTTTCAAAAATCCCCGTAAGTCTCTCGCCATTTTTTAAGATTTGTTAAGTTCTTCTTTTATTATTCATGATCTGGATCATAAATTAAAAGGGATTGGGCAAAAGTGGGGGACGGTTCGTTAATGTGTTCGAGGCTGACACAAAACCGAATTCCTAAAACATCTTCAAAAGCAGATTCAAGATTAGGAATTTTATCTTGTAGCATTTTTAACAAGGTGCGGCTGGTGACTCCGATGCGGGTTTTATCAGGACTGAGTTCGATTAAACTTCCATGTTGACGGAGTAAGGTTTGGGTTCCTAACGGTCGAACTTGGGTTAAAATTTGATGCCAAATATCATCTAAACTATCGCAAGGAACAAAGGCTAATTCCCCCGTATCGCCATCTTCTTCTAGATGAACTAACCGACAATAACGAATATCAAAGTCTAAGGCTTTTAAATCTTTAAAAAATTCGGCAACCATCCCCGGTAACGTCCAATAGCGACGGGGAACTTCTATTTCTAATCGAGCATAAGGTTTATCGGTGGTAAAATAAATTCCAATGGGAACTCCTGCTTCTAAGGCAGTTTCTTCAGGGTTTCCTTCTTCGTCTCCGCTAATAGAATATTGATCTAAACAGGTTTTTAATTGTTCAAATTTAGATTCATATTCAAATAAGGAAAACCCAATCATAATCACGGTATCGCCTAATTGTAAGCGTCGTTTTTGATTCCCAACCCCTAAGCGATGGCGAATTAAACTGATCACTTGATATCTTAAAGATTGTTCAGTATAAATGGAATTACCATTCAGTCCATGGGATTCTAAGCGGGAGAAAATGCGGGTAATATCCCGTTGAATTGTTACTTTAAATTCTAATAAGCGATCGCGTTCTTGTTCTAATTGTTGGAATTCAGATTCAAGGCGATTTAATCTTTCTTCTGTATTTTTCAGCTTTTGGGTGGTGGATTTTAACTGATTCGACAGAGAATTCATTTGTTGATGGGTTTCCTGTCTTAAGCGAAAATATTCTTTAATTAAGCCAATCGCATATTCAGCAGAATCGAATTCAAACCAATCATTTTGTACCCGATAATAAGCTAATAATTCATGAAGTCTGGCTTCATCCTTTTGAGGTTCATTTGTTGGGAAAATTTCAATGACTTTTAAAGAATAGAGTACCTGGTCATGCAGAATTTGATTTTTAGTTAAGGCTTGCTTAAATGCTTCGATTTTAAAGCGGCTTGTTCCTTCAGCTTGTAATAAATAAATATTTTCTTCCTGTTCTGCCATGATGATTTGAACCTCAATGATGAATCGTTCTTGACTGACTCTCTTGATTCTGATGGGTTAAAAAATACTATTAATCCATCATTTTTTTATGGGAAATTCTTAAAATTTTGCTACAGAATAGGCTATTTTTTGTTCAATCAATGGTTAGATTTTTAGATTGATTGTAGGGGTTTGGTGGGCTTTGCCCACCCTACATTAATTCTAATGGGTTTAGCTTGGGTGATCTTCCAAATTAATACCCAATTGTCGTAACTGTTCGGCTAGGCGTTGCGCCCGTTCTTCGGCGGCTTCAGCCCGTTGGCGTTCTGTTTCCGCCCGTTGGCGTTCAGCGTCTAAGCGTTGGCGTTCTTGTTCTAAGGCTTCTTCGGGCCAGAGTAACAGGTTTCCTTCGGAATTCCACCATCGCAACCAAGCACCGGTGCGGTTATCCCGTGAACCCTGCCAAATCCCTAAGAATAAATCTAAGCCAGGAACCCAATACCGCCCAGTTTCATCGGGAGGTTGCAATTGATACCGTCCCGACTCTAAACGATACAGTTCCAAGTGGGGTGTATCCGGTTGGAAAATAACATAAGTAGGAACACGGATAATCTGTTCATAAAACAACCATTTCCCGATCCGTTGTTGGGACTCAACGGAATATTCCTCGCCGTAGGTTTCCGAGAGAAATTCCATCACCAGCGTTGGAATCGGCCCTTCGGTATGGGGGGTATAACTTCGGCGTGGGTACGGATGATTCCAGGGTTCCACAGGTTGAACATACATCCAATCCGGTGCTTTACAAATCATCCGGTTGTTGATGGCGGCACATAAGGCAAAGTTACTAACGATTAAAGCGTTTTGTTGTTTATCCGGCAAATTACTGAAGGATAACCGTAACGCGGTCGCTAACAAGGGGTGGTCAGTATTTTCCACAGGGTCATCAGGCAAAATATAATCATCCGGCAGTCGCGGCCAGGTGATGTTAAACTGCGGAACAAGAAGGGGTAAACTGGCAGTCATCGTTTTCCTCACCCGATCAAACCCTTGTCAATTGATGGGTTTCTTTTTAATTATAATCAGGAAATTCAGATTTGCCGCTATTGCTTTTATTTCCAGTTGCTCATGATTCAAACTGAAGAGATTGACGTTATTTTTAATCCAGGTACGCCGTTAGAAAAAATTGCCTTAAAGGGAATTAATTTAACCATTCCTGAAGGTCAATTTATTACGGTGATTGGGAGTAATGGAGCCGGAAAATCAACGTTATTAAATGTTTTAAGTGGGGATATTATCCCGAAATCCGGTAAAGTTTGGATTGATAATCAAGAGGTTACATCATGGTCTACGGCAAAACGGGCTCAATTTGTGGCGAGGGTATTTCAAAATCCTTTAGCGGGTTCCTGTGCTAATTTAACCATTGAAGAAAATCTGGCTTTAGCGTATCGGAGAGGACAAAATAGAGGGTTACGATCTGCATTAAATCATCGCTTACGGGATCAGTTTCGCGCACGTTTAGCTGAGTTGGGTTTGGGGTTAGAAAATCGGTTAAGCGATCGCATGGGTTTATTATCGGGGGGTCAACGTCAAGCGGTAAGTTTATTAATGTCAACCTTAGCCTCTCATCAAATTTTATTATTAGATGAACATACGGCGGCACTTGACCCGAAAACGGCGGATTATATTCTGAAGTTAACCCGTCAAATTGTGGCAGAAAAACGATTAACAACCTTAATGGTAACACATAGTATGCGTCAAGCGTTGGATTTAGGCGATCGCACGTTAATGTTACATGAAGGGCAAATTGTTTTTGATATTTCCGGTTCAGAACGGGAAGGATTAACGGTGAATGATTTATTACATTTATTTGAACAACAAAAACAACAATTATTAACCGATGAT
>JBMDYE010000107.1:0-3757 GCA_048595135.1 Planktothrix sp.
TTTGGGGTTATGGCATGGTCAAGACTGTTATGCTGCCTATAGCAATTGGTGTAAAAATAGTTATCTAATTCATAATATTCACCTGAAACCCCAAGATCATATTAGTTCAAAAGAACTGGCTGAAAAAATTGAACGGGTGAAGCGAGATCCGGTTCTTCGCATTTGTTATGCGGGACGTTTAGAAGCGATGAAAGCTCCCTTAGATTGGTTAAAAGCGGTCAGAAAAGCTAAGGAATCTGGTGTTAATTTACACGCGACTTGGATGGGAGATGGAAGCTTAAAAAATGAAATGCAAGTCGCTATTGAAAAATGGGGATTACAGTCTTGTGTTGAATTAACTGGCTTTCAAAGTTCACGAGAACAAGTGCTGCAAAAAATTCGCGCTTCCGATGTCATGTTATTTACCCATGTCACCCCTGAATCTCCCCGTTGTTTGATTGAATCGTTAATTTGTGGAACCCCTATTATTGGCTATGGAAGTGAGTATGCGTCTGAATTAGTTCAACGTCATCGAGGTGGCTTATTTGCACCGATGAAAGATTGGCAACAATTAAGTAATTTGTTGGTGGATTTATCTCAAAATCGGCAACAATTATCTAATTTAATTCAAAAAGCCAGTCTCGCAGGACATCGCTTTAATGATCAAGCGGTTTTTTCAGAACGCAGTCACTTAATTAAGCAACATCTACCCCTTTATAACTCTAACATTAATGATGATGGCACTAATCTGAAATTGACATCTCGTTCTTCGTTTGTTTAATTTCTCCGATTAAAATCTTAACTTTTAGGAGTAGATTGAGATTGGAAAGCGATCGCATAATCTCTAAACCGTTCTAAATCTTTTTGAATGGTTGATTCCACCACTCGACCTAAAAACAGATTATCCATAATTTTTCCTAAAATCCCCGGAATCGCATAGGAAACCGTTAATTTAACAATACTACTCCCATGTCGGTCATAAAAGCGAATAGCCCCTTGATTCGGTAAACCATCAACGGATTCCCATTGAATAATTTGATGGGGAATTTGTTTTAAAATTCGCGATAACCAACTAAATTCTAAATTTCCGGTTGCCAATTTCCAACGGGATAAATCAGGATTATCTTCCAAAATACTCACCGATTCGATCCACTTCATCCAACGCGGCATTTGTTCTAAATCTGACCACAAATTCCACGACACTTCAATCGGAACTGGAACTTCAATTTGTACACTATGTTCTAACCAATCAGTCATAAGTAAGAATTAAGAATTAAGAATTAAGAATTAAGAATTAAGAACTTTTGATCTGGGTGTAGGGGCGAGGTTTCCTCGCCCTTTCTTGGTGTAGCAACGAGGTTTTCTCGCCCTTTCTACAATGGTTAAGAGAACCTAACTACGGACGGTGAGCTTGTAGAATTTCTTTCGCCGCTTGTCGTCCTGAAATAGTTGCCCCTTCCATACTATCAATATAATCTTGTTGGGTGTAACTTCCCGCTAAGAAAAAGTTAGGAACGGGGGTTTTTTGAGCCGGACGATAGAGATCCATTCCGGGTGCTTCTCGATATAAAGATTGAGCCAGTTTAACAACGTTAAACCAGGTCATATTTAATTCTCGTGAAGCGGGGAAAAGTTGATGAACTTGCTGAAGAACGTGCTGGGCAATTTCTTCATTACTTTGTTTAATAAACGGATCACCAGGCGTTAACACTAACTGCAATAAAGATCCTTGTCCTTCTTTATAATAATCCCCTGGACTGGATAACGCTAAATCAGAAAAACAAGAGAAATCTGCATCGGCTGTATATAATAGATTATCAATGCCTGCCGCTTCTTTTAATTGTTTACGTTTTTCAGGATCATTGAGTTCTGTTACCCAACCATCAAAGCGTAATTGAACAGTGGCAACAGGAACCGTATCAAGTTTATAAATATTGTCAAATTCCGACCATTTCCGCCAAGCTTGGGGAATCATTTTCTGCGCTCCTGGTACGTCACAGGCGCAAACATAGGCATCAGCAACGATGGTTTCTTCTGTTTCTCCTTGAGCAACCACCATTCCGGTTACAGTGGTTTTGCCGTTAATTTCTTCAAATTTAATTTCTCTGACCCGACGCCGCGTATAAATTTTTGCGCCCCGATCTTCTAAGTATTTTATTAACGGTTTGTGGAGATATTCATGGGGAGATCCTTCCAACATTCGCAGCACTGAGGCTTCGGTTTTAGCGGCGAAAAATTGGAAAATGGTTAACATACACCGGGCGGAAATATTTTCGGTGTCGATAAAACCAAGGGCATAAGCGATGGGGTTCCACATTCGTTTTAAACTGCCTTCGGAACCGCCTTGGCGTCGAAACCAGTCGGCAAAACTAACCCGATCTAATTCACGGATGGTTTTCATGGCGCCATTAAAGTCTACTAACCCCCGCACAATGGGGCTAGTTCCCAGGGCGATCGCATTTTGTAATTTATCAATTGCGGAAAGTTGAGAGGTGGTGAAAAACGCTTTCAACCCGTTAAACGGGGCGCCTGTAATAAACCGAAAATCTAAACTTCCCGTTTGTCCGCCTCGGTTAACAAAAATGTGAGTATGGTCTTTTAAGCGCAGGTTGTCGATGGCGCCGACTTTTCTCATTAATTCAAATAAGTTATAGTAACAGCCAAAGAAAACGTGCAATCCCATCTCAATATGATTGCCGTCGGGATCGACCCAACTGCCGACTTTACCCCCCACAAAGGGACGAGATTCAAAGATTTCAACTTCATATCCGGCATCTACGAGGTCAACGGCCGTCGCCATGCCTGCTAGTCCTGCCCCTGCGATCGCAACCCGCATTCTAGTTTTGCCTTCTACCTTAACAATTCGTTTACAGATTGTAACAAAAAAGGGGACGGTTGACTATGAACGGGTAGATTAACGAATGGCTCAGTATTTCTGCGATCGCAATTTGTTGGTTCGAGAAACCGGATTTTTGACTTGAGATTTAAGCCAGAATGGAATCTTCGAGATATTTTTCTTCAGTTAATCGCCCATTTAATCCCTTGCCATTATGTAAATCGTGTCGATTAAATTTTGGCTGTACTTTTAAGGGGATTTCGATAAAAAATCGGGTATATTTTCCGGGTTTCGACTCACACCAAATTTTTCCGTTATGGCGGTCAACAATAATCTGATAACTAATCGATAATCCTAACCCCGTTCCTTTTCCCACGGGTTTTGTCGTAAAAAAGGGATCAAAAAGTTTAGACAAAATCTCTTGAGGAATCCCTAACCCATTATCTTCAATTTTAATCAAAACTCGTTGTTCTTCTAATAACTTTGTTTCAATTAAAATCGTCGGAATAGGAGCCGTTTGACTTTGGAATTTTGATTTAGTCATCGCTTCATGTAACGCATCAATGGCATTACTGAGAAGATTCATAAACACTTGATTCAAAGGCCCCGGAAAACATTCAATCGGCGGAATCTCATCATAATGTTTAATCACCTGAATCGCTGCATATTTTCCTTGGGGTTTAAGTTTATTTTTCAGAATCATTAAGGTACTATCTAACCCATCATGAATCTTAGCGGGTTTTAATTCCGATTCATCATGACGGGAAAAGGTTCTTAAGGAGCGTACAATATCCCGAATTCGATCCGTTCCAACTTGCATCGATTCTACAATTTTTGGAAAATCTTCCTTTAAAAACTCTAGATCAATAATTTCAATCTCTCGTAAAATGGCTGTACTCGGTTGGGAATGTTCTTGTTGATATAAATCAAGTAAATTCAGTA
>JBMDYE010000108.1:0-13955 GCA_048595135.1 Planktothrix sp.
ACAGTCCCACGCCGGACATGGTAAGACCAACACCGGACATACTGTGTCCAAGTCCGAGACCGGACATCCCCACACCGGACATCGTTTGTCCGACACCCATGCCAACACCGGACAGTCCCACGCCGGACATGGTGATGCCAACACCGGACATGATTTGGCCGATCCCAATACCGGACATCCCAACACCGGACATCGTTTGTCCGACACCCATACCGACACCGGACATTCCCACACCGGACATCGTTAGACCAACACCGGACATGATTTGGGACATACCAATACCGGACATTCCCACACCGGACATACTTATGCCGACACCGGACATCGTTTCACCAATACCCGATGCCCACATTCCCACACCAGAGGGAAAAACAAAGGAACTAATCGATTCTTGCGGTTTAACCACTTGGTGCATGGAACCAAACAGCGAACCCGCGATGCGTTTAGCTTCTGCTTCTTTGGAAAAGCCAAAAATGTCATCCAGGTTGGCGAACCCGTATTGAGGTTTGGCGGGAGTTGGAAATTCGTAGAAGGTTTTGCCCTGTAGTTCTTCATCCCAAGAAACGGTAATGAATTGATCATCAATCCATTCCGCTGGATATACGGGAGGAATTCGAGTTGCAGCAGAACGGCATAAGACTAACCAACGACCGTCCAAACAGCGATAACCCATTTCTACGACATAATCGCGATCGCTTACGGGAATGGGCAGATACCACTCACGGGCGAGTTCATCACAGGGATACTCTTGAATACTGTGAGGACTTTGATAGTCCAAATCAATATCTGTGACGTCATAAATCCGCAGGGTCAATTGTTGACCGCCTTGGCGTCGCAGCATTTCCTTTTGTTCGTTAGAAACATCCCAGTAGGCATAGGCCCATTCGGGATCTCTGGGCATGAAAACAATCAGACTTTCTCCATATCCTGGGGGTAAATCTGCTAACCCTTCGTCCACCGACGAAAGAGTTTCACTGATTAGATCTTCTTGACCTAGAGAAAACTTTGCTACTTCCACTTCCTCTTGTGCCTCCAGTACGCTGTATGGATTAGGGGTTCCAAACTGCTGACGTTCAATTTCCTGAATGGCTTCTAAAAGCTGCGATTTACGCATTCGGCTATACCGTGAGATGCCATATTCACTTGCCACCCTGCGCAGTTGTCGCAAGGTCATATCTTCTAAAGGCGGGCGTTCCTTAGCCATAAGTTAATGATCTCCATTGGTTTGGACAGCAGATCGATAACTGTGTATAAATTCTTCGGGATCATGGGGATCGCTTGATTACCCATCATCTTGCAGAAAATATCTGATTTGGTCAAGGGGTAAACGCAATTTTTTTTAAGTAAATATACGCATTTATCCCTGATTGGGGATCATTATGTCATCAAATCCTGACATTTACCCGTAAAAAAAGATCCCCTTTGGGATCAATACAGTCATCAGTCATCAATCACCCGTGAAGAAGAGACAAGAGGACAAGGGGACAATACTTTTCTTCTTATTATGTTTTGCCACTGGTGACTGGTAACTGATGACTGGTGACTGTCATCTGATGATTTGCCAATCTTCGATGCGCCAGGAACCGTCTTTCCGAATAAAACGATATTGAATTTGTAAGGTTTCGTTTTGGGTGTTGCTGAGTTGGCCTTGATTGTAAAATTTAGCTTCTTCGTTCACTTCAGCATAAGCAACGGCTTGGTTGGGGTTGGTTTGATCCATCTGTACTTCTGACACTTTGACATTATGTGTATAAGTGCGATAGGAACCCTCTTGTTTCATCCCTTCCGCCATTGATACCCAACGCGCTAAAGCCGGATCAACTAAAATTTCCTGTAATCGTTCCACTTGATGTTGGGGGCCCATTGCAGCAGATTTTACTGATAACCAATTGTTAAGCTTCTGTTCGGCTACATCCGTCGTTAATTTGGCGGGATCAGCCGTTGCTGGCTTGGGTTCAGGAATGGCTAAAGGCGGTTCGTCTAACTGCACCATTGCCTGTTCCCCGGATAACGTTGGCCCCGACCATCCCAAAGCATCGGCAATCACCCCGAAGATTTGCGAGAGTAAAAACCAAAGTATCCACAGTCCTAATAATCCTAATCCCCCTAAAATTAACCAACGACGGAATTTAGCGGAATCATTCTTCCGTTGAATTCGACGCAAACTACTACTTTTTGAGGCAGATGTCGCAGTTGGCGACGGGGGAGGAGGCACTGTCCCCGCTGCTGTTTCCTCTAGGGACGGGGTAGGCTGTGCTGCGTCTGAAGCAACAGAACTCCGACGGGAGGGTTCCGAACCCTTGCGATTATTTTGTAAAGTGGTCGCAGAGGATGCTGGATCTACAGAAGACGTTCTCACACTAGCGGGAGGCGGAGAAACCGGGACGGGAGGTTCTGGCGCAGACGGCACAGTCGGTTCAGGACTGGTCGTTGTGAATGAAAATCTTGAGCTTGGTAAACTGGAACTGGCTGGAGATGGGTTTGTAACCAGTTCCTCTGGTTTAGTTAAAGGAATTTTGGAGGGCGTATTGGGAGTGCGACGAGGTTGGACAACAACCCACTCGTTAGACGGGGTTCCCGTTTCATTGGGAAGCGCTTCTAAATACGCTTGAACATGGGGATCAGCAAAATAATCTTTCAGAGAAACGGACTTATCCGCTAAATCTCGAAAATGGGGATAAACCTCATCCTGTAGCCAGCGTTCTGCATAGAGACATAACCCCGGTAACAAGTCCGGTGAATCTTGGGAATTTTCCCGAATAAAAGCAATGGGTTCCCGTTCCTGACTCAATTCTAAGGAGCGGCTGGCTTCTTCGGTTTGTCCTAACAATAAGGAACAAACCGCTTTTTCTAAATGCACATCTTGCCGACGCCCTAACTGAGTTAACAGTAGTTTCGCTTTGCGGATCAAAGCCGGTTGAGCTTCGGCAAAGCCCTGAGCAATTAAAGCATACACAGCCAAATACGTCGCAACTGCCGAGGGTCGGCGGGCTTCCCCTTCAAAGATCGACTGTTGTTCAGTAGTGGTCATGTAGGGGCGTAACTGCTGAATAAACCGCAGAAAATCTTCTACCCCTAAACCCGACTGATCATCCCCGTGACCATCAATGCCACCTCGTTCGTGCAACATTTCCCGCAACAGTTGTAACCCTTTGCGCCGTTCGGCGGTTTTGTCTAAGGGCAGTTGCAATAATTCTAAAATCCGATAGGGACGAAGCTTGTAGAGATCCCCTTGCATTTCACCCCTCAAACTGGCAAATAAGCTTTCTCGTAACAGTAAATTTTGTCCGACTTCTAAGGAACCCGCGGCATTTTCATATTGGCCCTGTTGCCACTGTTCCCGACCTAGTTCTAAATAAGCCAAGGCAACGGTTAAAACAACATCAGGAAGAATCAGTTCGGGATCGCCAAAACGGCCATCTTTTAAACCAATACTGCCATTGTTTAAATAAGGTTGGCATAATTTGACAACCAGTTCATATTCCCCTAGCTCATTCAACAGCAGCAATGCTCCCACAAATTGTCTATCTTCGATCTCAATACTGGGGGTGTGAGAGTCGATGGCAGGTTCTAATAGGGTGGTTGCCTGATTGGGACGGTTGCCAAAATTGGGCGTTTTCAGTTCCGACTCCGGTTCATAAGTCTTGGCTAAAAACCCCATATCGTAAGCTTGACGCTGATCGAAATCGGATAATACCGAATAAGCCTCGTCAATTAATTGCTTGCGCGCTTCGATCGCCACGTCAGAATACTCCCGTCTGGGAAGTTGCAATGTGCGATCGCGATGAGCTTGTTTAAGTTGTTCTGGAGTGGCTTGAATAGGTAAGCCTAAAATTCGGTAGTAATCGAGTGGAATACGCACGGGCCACTTCCCCAACGGTGAGCGACTGATGTAGCTATATTAGCGAAGGTTGTTACCGATCGCAGTGTTAAACTTAGCACTGATTGCAGAACTTGTCCAATAAAGGAGGCAGGAGGCAGCTATGCAGAAGGCAGGAGGCAGCTATGCAGAATTAAGGGAATAAAGAATAGGCAAAAGAAGAATTATCTCCCCCTGCGCCCTCCGCTCCCCCGGCTTCCCCTATCCCCGTTGTCCGATAAATCCTAAATTTTTGTAAAGTTTCCCGTTCAGACTGAAAAAAGTGTAACAATGAATACAGAAATAAAAAAATCGTTTAAAATCTTTTCTGGGGATCACCCGTTTAAAAGCAAAGTTAGGAGCAGCAGAGATGAAATTAACCTATCGTGGCAGACAATACGAATCCAAATGTCCGACGGCTGACGTTGTAGAAAGCGAATTAACAGGCAAATATCGGGGTCAAAGCGTCCACTTCCATTATCCGCGCCATATTCCAGGGCCCCAGTCTCAACATGACTTAAAATATCGGGGTGTATCGTACCATCAGCCAGACGGGAGAGGAACCGTAACTGCTCCGACAGCGATCACCGCTTATGAAACACAACCGGTCACTTCCCTATTCGTGAAAACTGAGCCAGACGAACAACTGACCCAAGTTCATGCAGCTAACTTATGCCGTTTGTTAGAACGTCGTCGGAAAGCGGCTTTAGAAAGAGGCGATGAATCTCTGCTGAAATTATTAGATTGGGAAGCTCAACACATTGCTTGTTAGCTTACTTGTGGCTTAAATTTCTTGATCGTCTTAGACAAAAGGAACATCATCCATTTTGAGCAAACTCATGTATATTCTGGAAAACAAGGACAGCCTCGGTTCGTCCTTGTTTTTAATGGCAAGGACAAGGATCAGTCTCAAAACTTATTGACACTTCCTCGCCCTAAAAGGACAGGGCTTTAAACCCAATTTTTCGGTAATATTACTCGCTTGCTCTAAAATTAGTTCTGGACTTGTAGACAAAAAGAAGCCTTATGTCCGTTTTTCGCAATTTGATGGCTGTGGGAGTGAGTGGCGCAATTGTATTCTTCAATCTGGGGCAGGCAACGGCGGTTCCTTCTCCGGTTGAGTCCTCAGAACCAGCGCCCAATCAAAATTCGACTCAACTGCAAGGGTTTAAAGAAAACCCCCAAAAATCTAACGGAACAAGCTCTGTCACTTCAGAACAGAGTCAAGCCCCCATATCCGTAACCCAGGCCCCAACCGAGGCAATAACCCCTCCTCTACGTTTAGAAACAACGTTTAAGCAAGAGCCTGCTCAATCCAAACAAACCCTTTCCTCAACCCAGGAGGCACTGATTTCTGATCAACCTGCTTTTGTTACGGAGCCATTAACTTTAACTTCCAAGCAAAATTCTAGAAAAACCCAACCCAGCGATCCGGTAACAACGTTATCGGCGTTACAGCAGCCATCAAATCCAACGGCGCTTACAACAACCTTTAAACAAAACCCAACGAAACCCCAACCTTCTGCTTCTCCATCGTCTTTAACGACTGTTGCCAACGGTTCAGCAGAGGAACCGCAACAGACCCAACAACCCCCATCAACGGTTGAGACCAACACCGATCCCGTCGCTACAACACGGACTCACACATCGAATTCTCCTGAAGCCGATCCCTTTAATGTTTTACCTCAGTTTAACGTTCCTGATCCGGTGTCAGGAAACCCACTTCCTGCCGAGGCGAATCAACCGTTACAAGTTCAGGCTGCATTATCCCAACCCCAAGGGGAAGCAGCAACCTTAACGAATTCATTACCCGTTGAGGATAATAGAAGATCGCAAACGCCACTATTCGCACAAGAAGTTACCCGACCGGCGTTACAAATTCCTGATCTGGACGCTCCGACGAACCCCTATCCCTCCAGTCCGGTGCCGAATGGAACCTTGCAAACCAATCCCCCCGAAATTCTGTTACCGAGTCCTAACCCACTGTATGTGCCGACAGGGACGAACCAAGTCATTATTGAAGAGACGATTCCGATTACGTTAGAGCAAGCAGTTGATTTAGCGGTTCGGAATAATGAAAATGTCCGCATTGCTCAATTGCAAGTTGAACAAAGTTTAGCGACATTGCGGGAAACTCAAGCATCTTTATATCCGAGTTTAATTTATCGTTCTACCTTCGGTCGGTCAGTTTCTGCCAGCCAAGACTTAACAGTTCGTGCTGCGAACCGCCGACTCCGTGTCGCTCGTTTCAATGAAGATCCTGGGGCGGCAGAAACGCCGTTTCAAACTCGCTTTGGAACCTATACCTTTGATAATTCGATTCAGTTTCAGTATGACTTCGGGCTGAACGGTCAGCGACGAGCCAGCATTCGCGCCAATGAAGAACTGTTACGCATTTCCGAATTAAGACTAGAAACGACTTTGGAAGATTTGCGTTTCGATGTGACCCGTGCCTATTATGATTTGCAACAATCCGATGCTGCCGTTGAGATTCAAGCCGCAGCCGTGCGGAACTCTCAAAGAAGTTTGGAGGATGCGGAAGCTCTAGAACGGGCGGGAGTTGGAACCCGTTTTGAAGTGTTACAAGCGCGAGTTACCCTAGCGAATGCCCAACAGGATCTCACCAACAGTCGGCGGGATCAATTACGCAGCCGTCGGGAATTAGCCGCGATTTTGAATATTGATGAAAATACGAATTTATTGGCGGCGGATCAAATTGCTTTGGCCGGTGCTTGGGATTTAACTTTAGAAGAAACCATTGTTCAAGCCTACCGGAACCGTTCTGAGTTGGCTGAACAGTTAGCTGAACGCGATCGCGCTCAACAACTCCGCAAAGCGGCTCTGGGTTCAATTCGTCCGAATGTTAGTTTTGCAGCCAGTTATAACGTCTTAGGGTTAATTAATGATGACCCTGACTATGGGGCAACCCAAGGTTGGGCCGATGGCTATGATGCTCAAGTCCAGTTTTCTTGGAATTTCTTTGATGGGGGTGCGGCTAAATCACGAGCTAGACAACGGGAGTTAGATATTGGCATTGCGGAAGAACGCTTTGACCAACTCCTCAATCAAATTCGCTTGGAGGTAGAACGAGCTTATTTTGATCTGCAAGCCAACTTTGATAATATTCAAACTGCTCGGTTAGGGGTGGAAGAAGCAACAGAAGCTTTGCGTTTAGCTCGTTTACGCTTCCAAGCGGGGGTGGGAACTCAGT
Source organism: Planktothrix sp. (assembly GCA_048595135.1). Classification (GTDB taxonomy): domain Bacteria; phylum Cyanobacteriota; class Cyanobacteriia; order Cyanobacteriales; family Microcoleaceae; genus JBMDYE01. Next base: position 7,071 of record JBMDYE010000108.1, read on the forward strand.
TAGAGGTGATTAACCAAGAAACGGATTTAACCCGCGCCCAAAACCGACTGTTAAACGCAATTATTGGGTATAACCGGGCTTTGTCTGATTTACAACGGTCTGTTAGCAACCTACCGGGTAATATCCTTTCGGATTATCCCATTGAATAGAGGCGGGGGGAGGGGAACTCTCCCTGAATTTGTTAACATTTTGTAATAATTTGGAAAAGAACCGATGTTAATCACGCTAGGACGTTGGAATGGCTAATATTAAATTTGTTAATGAGAATCAGGAAGTGATCGCCGCGGATGGGGCGAATTTAAGAATCAAAGCTCTAGAAAACCGCATTGATTTATATACCCTGACCGGAAAAATGATGAATTGTGGGGGGTATGGTCAATGTGGGACTTGTCAGGTGGAAATTGTGGACGGGATGGACAATGTTTCCCCCAGAACAGAAGTTGAACAAAAAATTCTGAGAAAAAAACCGGATACCTATCGATTAGCTTGTCAAACGATTGTTAATGGCCCTATTACAGTCAGGACAAAACCTAATAAGCGGCGATAAATCAGTCATCAGTTATCAGTAATTAGTAATCAGTGTAAGAGTTATTAGTTAGAGGATAGACAGTCAACAATGAGTAATTTGTTATTTACCACTGGTTAACGTTAACTCCTTAGAGGGGGTTACATATAACCCCCTCTACAAACTAACAATTAACGACTCAGGACTGCACAACTGATTACTGTTTTACTGATTACTGATTACTGATCATTAAATTTTTACTTCTTGAATTTCATCTAGGTTTAGTAAGTCTACTGGATTGAATGGTTCAGGAATTGATTGTTTTTGTTCGGAAAGTCTTTGACAACGAATGGCAAATTGACAAGATTTACAATACCCTTCCTGAATCTCAACTTGGGGGAAGGGTTCTCCCTGTTCATAACGTTCTAAATAGTGATGGAGTTGGTTAATGAGTTGGGTTAAATCTTTTTGAGTTTTTTGGTGTTTTTTAAGATTATAAGGAAACTCTAATGATTGAGGAGAACGTTTGTTAGAAGATTGTACAAACCAATAAGTCATTGAAATTTGTTCGGGTTGATAATCACTGGTTTCAACCAACACAAACGGATATAACCGGGTCTGCCAATTCTTTTCTAAATGTTTTTTCGTTTGCGGACGGGGATAGGTTTTCCAGTCTAATATTCTCGCTTGTTCAGTTTCAGCAATAATTAAATCATAAACCACCACGAATAAATCTGAGCCAAAATTAAGGGTGCGATGATGTTCGGCTTCTCGAAAAATCGTTTTGTTTTGATCATTTTGTGGCGTTAAAATATCTCCTGCTGCTTGCAGAAAACTATGATAACAGCGTTTTAATTCTTGATTCTCAGTGAGCAAATTATCTACAGGTAAACCTAACTCATGCTGCTGCATTAATAGATGAAATCGACTTCCCCAGGCTAAACGTTCTTCTTCTTCAGGGTTCGTTGGCGCAACGAGTTGATCTAAATAAGTATATTGAAATTTACGGGGACACAACGATAGTAAATTTAGATGTTGTTGAGACAATCTTAAGGAATTCATGATAAAAAGCTGAATTGTTTAAATGACTAGAATTGTGACTTTAGGAATTTTAATTACTATAGATAATAATATCCTAAAATCACGAATTATCAGTCAGTAAATTTATGGATTTTTGAGTATTTTAATAAGATAAAAATACAGGATAAAATACCTTGAAAAAATTAACGGCTGACTAAGATTAATATTAGATTAACATCCCCTCTAACTTCAGATGCTTTCATAATAGAAGAGTTTAACCAAACCGGGGAGTTGGAAACCGATTTTAAAATTCTGTTAAAATTTTTGATGTTATCACAGATGAGAGCCTTAAAAAATGAGTCAACAACCTGCACCTTATGGATCTTGGAAATCCCCAATTACGGCTGATTTAATTGTGCAAGGAAGCATTGGACTGGGGGGGTTAACGTGGGATGGAAACGACATTTATTGGATAGAAGGACGGCCATCAGAAGGGGGACGCAGTGTCGTTGTTCGTTTCACTCCCAATGGTCAGGTTAATGATGTTACACCTCAACCGTTTAACGTTAGAACTCGCGTTCATGAATATGGTGGCGGTTCTTATCTGGTTCACGAAGGAACTATTTATTTCTCTAATTTTGCCGATCAACGCCTTTATAAACAAACGATTTCAGGAGTGAATTTACCCTCAGAAGTCACCCCAGAACCTCTAACTCCTGAAGGAGAATATCGTTATGCAGATGGAATCATTGATCCGTTGAGAAATCGATTAATTTGTGTCAGAGAAGATCACAGCAAAGGAGGAGAACCGATTAATACAATTGTGAGTATTAATCTGACAAACGGTGAAGAGATTCAAGTGTTAGTAGAAGGAAATGATTTTTATGCGTTTCCTGGTTTAAGTCCTGATGGTTCCAAACTGTGTTGGATTAGTTGGAATCATCCGAATATGCCTTGGGATGGGACTGAATTATGGGTTGCTAATGTTAATTCAGATGGGAGTTTAGGGGCTAAAAAATTAATTGCAGGAGGCGTGGAAGAATCAATTTTTCAACCGCAATGGTCGCCGAATGGGGTATTATATTTTGTCAGCGATCGCTCAAATTGGTGGAATTTATATCGATACACAGAAGAGATTGAACCGTTGTATCCCTTCAATGCAGAATTTGGTTTACCGTTGTGGGTGTTTGGAATGTCTACCTACGGGTTTGTTTCAGAAAATGAAATGATTTGTACCTATACCCAGAATGGAGATTGGTTTCTCGCAACGTTAAATCTTCAAACCAAACAATTGCAAGACATTCAAATTAATTACACGGCGATCGCTTCCTTACAAGTCTCAGGAAACCAAATTTTATTTTTAGGAAGTTCACCAACCGAAAGCAGCGTTATTGTTAAACTGAATTTAGAAACAGGAGAACTGGAAGTTTTACAAAAATCCAGCCAAATTGCCTTAGATGAAGGCTATCTATCGATTCCCCAATCTATCGAATTTCCAACCGAAAATGGCAAAACCGCATTCGGATTTTTCTATCCTCCTACCAATAAAGATTATGTGGCACTCCCCGGAGAAAAACCACCTTTAGTGGTCAAAAGTCACGGGGGGCCAACCGCCGCCACTGCTAGCAGTTTAAGTTTAAAAGTTCAATATTGGACAAGTCGAGGATTTGCAGTTTTAGATGTTAATTATGGGGGAAGTACAGGTTATGGTCGAGAATACCGTCAACGATTACAAAAAACTTGGGGAATTGTTGATGTAGATGATTGTTGTAATGGGGCAAAATATCTCGCAGAACAAGATTTAGTGGATGGAAATCGGATGGCAATTGCGGGGGGAAGTGCAGGCGGTTATACCACTTTATGCGCTTTAACATTCAGAAAGGTTTTCAAAGCGGGGGCGAGCTATTATGGAGTTAGTGATTTAGAAGCCTTAGCAAAAGATACCCATAAATTTGAAGCCCGTTATTTAGATGGGTTAGTGGGTGCTTATCCTGAAGAACAGGACATTTATCGTCAACGATCTCCCATTCATGCCGTTGATCAGTTATCTTGTCCAGTGATTTTCTTCCAAGGTTTAGAAGATAAAATTGTTCCACCGAATCAAGCTGAAATGATGGTTGAAGCCTTAAAAGCAAAAGGATTAATGGTGGAATATGTTCCTTTTGAAGGCGAACAACATGGATTTAGAAAAGCCGAAAATATTAAGCGATCTCTTGATGGAGAATTTGAATTTTATGCCAAAGTATTCGGCTTTGAACCTGCTTAATGGGGGCGGATAATTTGCCTATGATTTTCAAATCAATCCCCCTGAATATCAAATTCTTTAAGGGGGAAAATCATTTAATATAGGATGGGCTTTGCCCATCGTTCCTCGATAAATCTCACTGAAAATCAAACCTTGTAAGGGTGAGGTTTCCTCGCCCCTACGGTTAAGATTGAGTTAAAATAAAAATATTGGTTTATAGCAGCTTTTATTTCTGATTCTCTCTTCCTTAATTCTTCTGACTCTGTACGGGCAGGGTTCCCCCACCCCTACTTCTAACTCCTGTAATTTTTTATGAGTTATTGCCTAAACCCCCAATGTCCGCAACCTCAGAATACTGCCAATGTTCAATTTTGTTTAACCTGTGGAACAAAATTACTCTTGCGAGAACGGTATCGCAGCATTAAACCCATTGGTCATGGGGGGTTTGGTAAAACATTTTTAGCCGTGGATGAAGATAAACCTTCCCGTCCTGCTTGCGTGATTAAACAATTTCGTCCCCAATTTCAAGGAAATGCTCAAAAAGCGATTGAATTATTTCATCGAGAAGCAGAACGATTAGATGAGTTAGGAAAACATCCCCAAATTCCCGAATTATTAGCACATTTTGAACAAGATGGAAATCAATATTTAGTTCAAGAATTTATTGATGGCGTGAATTTAGGCGAAGAGTTATACAATAAAGGCGTTTTTAAGGAAACCGAAATTCGCCAAGTTTTAGATGATTTACTTCCCGTTTTATCCTTTATTCATTATCATCGGGTGATTCATCGAGATATTAAACCCGAAAATATTATCCTCAGAGATGGTTCTGTTTCTCAACCGAATCCTAATCAATCCCAACGAAAAGGTCAATTAGTTTTAGTGGATTTTGGAGCAGCAAAATTAGTAACCGATAGTCAAGTTCCGGTGATGGGAACTGTAATCGGAAGTCCTGAATATGTTGCCCCTGAACAAACCAGAGGACAGGCAATTTATTCTAGTGATATTTATAGTTTAGGGGTGACTTGTTTGCACTTATTAACGCAAATTTCCCCCTTTGATTTATATGATATTCATGAAGATCGTTGGATTTGGCGAGATTATTTAAAACAAAATGCTGTTAGTTCTCAATTGTCTAATATTTTAGATAAAATGGTCGCTGTTTTACCCAGTCAACGCTATGATTCTGCTTTAAAAGTTCTCAAAGATTTGCATCCGAATGGGATTCCTCCTAGCGTTGCGAAACAGTTGCAAATTATCCCGACTCCTATTGTCACCCCTCAACCGATTTCAAGACCTCCGATTCCAACAATATCCGCAACTTTACCCCCCCAAACGTCTCTACAACAAAAACGGTTAACTCCGTTACATTCTGCTTCTTGGAATTGTATTTACACGCTGAAAGGTCATCGCAGTCCGATCACATCCATTGCATTTAGTCCCGATGGTGAAACCCTGGCGAGTGGAAGTCAGGATCAAACGATTGAAATTTGGCGCTATCAAACCGGAAAACGCTGGTATACGTTGGTCGGTCATACCAACTGGATTACATCGATTGCTTATAGTCTTGATGGTAAAACCTTAGCCAGTGGGAGCCGCGATAAAACCATTGAAATTTGGGATATGGTCAAGGGAAAACGCTGGTTTACCCTCACCGGACATCAAGATGGGGTGGAAATGGTGGCGTTTAGTCCTGATGGTCGATGGTTGGCGAGTGGGAGTCGCGATAAAACCATTGAAATTTGGGATATGAATAAGGGAAAACGGGGGTTTACCTTAACGGGACATCAAGATCGCGTCTATGGGGTGGCGTTTAGTCGTGATAGTCAATTTTTGGTGAGTGGAAGTCGAGATCAAACAGTGAAATTGTGGAATTTGCAGACGAAACAAGAAATTTGCACGTTAACAGGTCATGTGGATTGGGTGAAAACCGTTGCGTTTAGTTTGGATAATAACCTGTTAGCAACGGCGAGTCGGGATGGCATGATTAAATTATGGCAAAATCAACAAGGAAAATGGAGCTTATTGAGAACGTTAAGGGCGGATCAAAATGAGGTGTTTTCGATTATTTTTACGGCGGATAGTCAGCAGTTAATCAGTGGGTGTCAGAAGGGATTTGTTGATATTTGGGATATTAAACAAGGTAAATTATTAGAAACGATTAAAGCTCATAATGAAGATGTTTTAACGGTGGCGTTGAGTTTGGATAATCAATGGTTGGCGACGGGAAGTTATGATCGGACTGTGAAGTTGTGGCGCAATGAATAATCCGGATGATATCAAATCTTTAAATACGCATCCGTATTGTGTAGAGACGCGCCGGGGCGGAGCCATGCCGATAGGCTTTTGGCGCGTCTCTACGGGGGGTTTAGGGATCATCTGTAGCATCAATTTCATGATTTCATATTAGATTTATATCTGCTTTTTCCTCTCTGTTCCCCCAACCCTATTCCCTGTTCCCTATTTTAACGAATCGGTTGCACAAATCGTTGATTTGCCCGAATAAAACATTGAGAAGGGGCGCCTTGGTCATCAGTTTTTTCAACGTAAATCCAAGGTTGTCGTTTCGTATCATAAACGACACCAAACCCCGCAGGGCCTAACTCAATATCAAAGGTTTGTCCAGGTTGAAATCGTCCCACAATCGGCCAATTTCCAATATTTAATCGCTGTTTATTTCCCGGATCTGCTAATTGTTCATAAGTGGTATTTCCTAACATCCGACATTCTACCCCCTGAGTGTTAGGAGGGGTGACTTGCCAATTTTGATGAAGCGATCGCGGATAATCGCCATTAGACCGAGGTGTCGGTAAGGGAAGTTGTTCTGAAATCGAATTTAGAGGGTTCACAGGTTCAGCAGAAACAGGCGATGTAGGAAATAGTGAAACACTCGCCCCACTCATCGCCATTCCTGTTAAGAATAACCCAAAACTAAGATCAACAATTCGAGGTGCTAAAATCTTTTTTACAATCATACAGGTGCATATAACTCAATCGGTTCCCCGGTTAGGCTAAACGGTCTAACTTGGGTTATTTTCACCTTCACCTGTTGACCTTTCAATTCCGCTAAATTTCCAGAGAAAAACGTTAAACGGTTTCCTCTGGTTCGTCCCAT
>JBMDYE010000109.1:0-4727 GCA_048595135.1 Planktothrix sp.
CAAATGTTTAATGATACTGATTTAGAAACTATGCAATGGGTGAGAGAAGTTTTTAACCCCAAAGGATTAGCCAATCCTGGTAAAATGTTACCGACTCCTCGCACCTGTGGAGAATCGGCAAAACTCCAAAACGTTAAACAATTTGAAGGAGCAGAACTGTTTTAATCGTAGGGTGGGCTATGCCCACCAAAAAGACATTGTATCAATAAAACAATTGCTCTTAGATAATTATGGAAAACTCAGCCAATCCCCAAAATCAAGTCACCCAATTAACCGCCATCAATATTGCCAAAACAATAACAATATTTTTTCTGATTGGATGTGCGTTAATTTTAGGCATTCATGATCAGCGACAAGTCATTTATCTTTGCTTGCATATTAGCTATTGTTTATGGTGGTTAATTGAACAATGGTTTTATCCCCAACGGGCAAAAATTCTGTTTAATGAGCCTGTAGGAATTGGGGGATTTATTGCTGCATTAATTCTGATTGGATTTTTATACGGATTACCCGGATATTTAGCATTTATTAATCCGAATCCGATTTCTTTTATTACCGTTGCGATCGCCCTTCCTTGTTATATTTTTGGCAGTTTAATTAATGCGACAGCCGATGTGCAAAAATTAACCGCAAAACAATATAATGTGGGGTTAGTTCAAGATAATATTTGGCGTTTTTCTCGGAATATTAATTACTTTGGGGATTTATTACGATACCTGAGTTTTGCCATTGTTTCAGGTTCCCTTTGGGGGTATCTCGTCCCCGGATTAGTTTTTGTAATTTATTTACAACGAATTTTAGAAAAAGAAAAAGCAATGTCAGAAAAATATTCCGACTATGCAGACTATCAGAAAACATCGTCTCGTTTAATTCCTTTTATCTGGTAATGTAGGGTGGGCTATGCCCACCAAAAACCTATGCTATTAATTATAATTAAAATAACTCAAACTTTTATTTAAAAATAGGGCGATCGCAACCGTTAAAAAATTTACCATTAAAGACTATAGCACTACGCAAAAAGGTTAGGACATTTCTAAATCTTCAAATCCACTCACAGTTGTAAAGAGTGCCTGTTGCCCGTTGCAAGAGTGCGTAGTGCTATATCACCGCCTAACTGAGTTAGATTTTGTTCAAGAAGATGGTAAAGTCGAACTCATTCGCTGAGTAGAATATTGTCTATAGCGCAACGAAGATTAAGATATTGATAGGCATTCTCTCACTGATTAATTAACCTACGAATGATGGTACAGAATTTAGGTAACGATCAACTTCCTCAAATGATCGAGTTAAATCAAAACTACCCAGTTGGGGAATTTCATGGTTGAGAATCTTGGCTTGTGTTTCTAGAATTCTTTGCGATAGAAGATCGGCTGGTCTATTTGAATTTTTGAGCGGGGTTTCTGCTGGGTTGATATTCAATCTTTCATTAAATTTTGCCACTGCGTAAGCCACAAAAGGATTAGTATCTTCCAATTTTACAGCCGCATTGTTTGCTACGGGTTGTTCTAGGTGAGCTAACGATAGCATTCCGACATTTTCGGGAGCATATAATAAATCTAAATAGAGCGGGATTAGTCGCAAGATATGCTCTTGAGATGCTTGAGAAAATAGATCGGCGCTAACATCTTTACCTCGTTTTAAAGGCTCTAGGGAGTGACTCCCTCTGGCTTTTTGAATGGAAGGTCGATCAGTACCCCGAATATCAATAACCTTATCTTGAGACTGGGTAATTGAATCAGGAGCGAGTAGATCTTTAGCACTGTCATGAAAACCCAATCTACTGAGGGTTTTTGTCATGACATAATCAGGATCTTTCTGTAAGAGAACCAGATCGAAAATAGCCATCTCTTTCGAGGTATTCGAGATTGTAAGCCGCGTTTTTTGGATTTGTTTAACAAGATTATCCCACTGGAGTTTGTTGTAGGTTAAAGTTGTTCCCTTCCAAGCAGGCTGTAGATTTTCAAGGGTCGCGTTTTCAATAGACTGGCAGTTTTTGAAGATGAATTCGCGCTCTTTTAATAATGATCCTCTTCCTTCAAAAAACAAATCTGTAACCAATGCTAACCAAGAAAAATATTGTAGATGAGGGTCTCGAAGGATAAAGACAAATTGATCTGGAATTTGAAGCCATTTATCCCAAAGTTGCTCGGTAAAGAAAGCCGACACTTCTTTAACTAAGACGACAGCACGCTCTTTTTGTTTAAGAATTTCAAGAATGTGGCTAACAATTAAATCGCATCCCATTTCAAAAGCTTCAGATCTCGGATCAATTTTATCAATCTCTAAATTCAGTTGAGAATTTTTGAGATGAAGCGAGTGAATAAAGGGCTGGTGAATCGAGCGATCAACTAAATAAGAAAAAACAACTTGCGTAATCGTCGAACCGCTTCTATTTGTTCCCCCCACAAAAAGAATACTTGCTTGATTCGTATCAATTAAGTGTTTAAGTTCTGAATATCCCATATCCTTCAATTGTACTAGATGCTTTCATAGAGATTACCACAAAATAAAATCTTAGAAAATTAAGGATCAGGTTACAAAAGATCAGGCTAGTCTGGGTACCTCTAGGTGCAAAACCAGCGATCGCACGTCACGATGGTCTAGTTACCCCGGTAAAGCTTTAAAACGTTAATTAACGAGGGGTCAACTTATGCCTATCTCTACTAATATTATTTTGATCACGCTAATTTAACACAATTCTGCAATAATAATAAATGGGTCTTTAATTTTAGGAAACCAAACAAAATGCGACTATCTCAAATGTTATTTGTTACCCTGCGGGAAGATCCCAAAGAAGCAGAAATTCCCAGTCATAAACTGTTACTTCGTGCGGGTTATATTCGTCGCATTGGGAGTGGAATTTATGCCTATCTTCCCCTGATGTGGCGAGTTCTACAAAAAGTTTCTCAAATTGTTCGTGAAGAAATGAACGCCACAGGCGCTCAAGAATGTTTGCTTCCGCAAGTGCAACCGTCTGAACTATGGCGCGAGTCCGGTCGTTGGGATACCTATACAAAAGCTGAGGGAATTATGTTTTCCCTAACTGACCGTCGCAAGCGGGAATTAGCATTAGGGCCAACCCATGAGGAAGTGATCACAACGGTTGCGAAAGAAATGATCCGTTCCCATCAACAATTACCCTTAAATCTATATCAAATTCAAACCAAATTTAGAGATGAAATTCGTCCTCGGTTTGGGTTAATGCGGGGACGGGAATTTATTATGAAAGATGCTTATTCGTTCCACGCCGACGAAGAAAGTTTGAAAAAAACCTATCGCGATATGGATCAAGCGTATCGCAATATGTTGCGCCGCAGTGGGTTACAATTTAGAGCAGTAGAAGCGGATTCTGGGGCGATTGGCGGTAGTGGTTCCCAAGAATTTATGGTGTTAGCCGAAGCCGGAGAAGATGAAGTTCTCTACACGGAAGATGGCAAATATGCCGCGAATACCGAAAAAGCCGTATCCCTTCCCGTTGATGCTGAAGCTTCTAATTTTAGCGAATATAAAAAGTTAGAAACGCCGAATACTTCCACCATTGAAACCTTAGCAAATTTCCTAAAGTGTTCCCCGACTCAAATTGTTAAAAATGTTTTGTATCAAGTTGTTTACGATAACGGCAAAACCGTTTTAGTGTTAGTGAGTATTCGGGGTGATCAGGAGGTTAATGACGTTAAAATTCAAAATGAATTAACTAAATTAGCTCCAGAATTTGGTGCAAAAACTATTTTATCCTTAACGGTTCCTGATGAAGAAGCGCAACAAAAATGGGCAGCAAAATCCTTACCGTTGGGTTATATTGCTCCGAATTTAGAAGATAGTTATATTGCCAGCCGTGAACAAATTCAGCCGAAATTTGTCAGAATGGTGGATCAAACGGCCGTTGATTTAAAGAATTTTGTTACAGGATCGAATGAATCAGGCTATCATGTGGTTGGAGCAAATTGGGGCGACCAATTTACCTTACCTAAAATAATAGTCGATGTCAGAAAAGCCCAAAAAGGCGATCGCGCCGTTCATGACCCTAGCCAAATTTTACACAGCGCCAGAGGGATTGAAGTCGGTCATATTTTCCAACTCGGTACCAAATATTCTAAAGCGATGGGAGCAACCTTTACCAATGAACAAGGGGAGGAAGTTCCCTTAGTAATGGGATGTTATGGGGTTGGGGTGTCTCGGTTAGCTCAAGCCGCCGTTGAACAATCTTATGATAAGGATGGGATTATTTGGCCTGTCGCGATCGCTCCCTATCACGCGATTATCTGTATTCCCAATATAACCGACGCTCAACAGGTAGAAATCGCCGAGACGCTCTACACCGAACTGAATAAAGCAGGGGTTGAAACGTTACTCGATGATCGAGATGAACGGGCGGGGGTAAAATTCAAAGATGCAGATTTAATCGGCATTCCCTATCGCATCGTGACCGGACGTTCGATTAAATCGGGTAAAGTGGAATTGGTCGAACGCGCCACCCACACCGCCCAAGAAATCGCCATTGAAGAAGTTGTCGCCTCCCTGAAACAGAAAATTACTGAAGCATAACTAGCAGCCACCCGTAGGGGCGAAGCATTCGGGCAGAAATTTACGATAAAAACCGATAACTTACCTACCGAAAGATCCCGCCCCTACCTGCCGGACACATTGATAAATTCTCCCCCCGTCCCCGTGTCCCCGTGGCCCCCGCGGTGCGTATCCCCGTCCCGTCTTCGTGCTCCTGCCCACAG
>JBMDYE010000110.1:0-4607 GCA_048595135.1 Planktothrix sp.
TCGATTTCTCGATTTAGACTAAACGAATCGCACTTCCTTGCAGCATTTTCATCTCTATCCTGCTCAGTACCGCAGTTGATACAGAGTATTGAGCGGATAGATAAATCAACTTTTCCCCACCGAAATCCACAACAGGAACAGGTTTGGCTGGTGGGTTCCCATCGACTAATCACGATGAATTCACGCCCTAGTTTTTGAGATTTCGCCTCGCAAAGAGATCTGAATTCTCTCCATCCCTGTAAACTAATTACCCTTGCAAGTTTGCGGTTTTTAACCAATCCCGACAAATTTAAATCTTCCAGTGCAATGACTTGGTTTTCGTTCACCACACGGGTTGATAGTTTATGCAAGAAATCCTTGCGAGTGTCTGATATTTGGTTGTGCAACTTCGCCATTTGCAGGCGCATTTTCTCCCTCCGCTTTGACTCTTTGGCTTGACGTGCTAACTTGCGTTGCTTGCGACGAATCCGCTTATCTAACTTGGAATAACTGGGACTTGCAACATGATCGCCTGTACTCAAGACAGCAAAAGTTTTAATTCCCAGATCAATGCCAATGGATGGGTTAATCGCTTTCAACGCAGAGGGACTAACTTCCACTACAAAGCTGAGGAAGTAACGACCTGCACAATCTTTGATGACGGTTACTGAACTGGGTTCAGAAGGTAAGTCTCTAGACCAAATGGGCTTAACATTCCCAATCCTAGCAAGATAAACTTCATCACCCTTAATGGAAAATCCACGTTGCGTAAACCGTGCCGATTGCCGACTCGTTTTCTTTTTAAATCGCGGTATACCTACTTTTCGCCCTTTTCGCTTCCCTTTGAGAGAGTCGAAAAAGTTTTGATAGGCAACGCCTAGATCCGCTACGGATTGCTGCAAAGGAACCACAGAAACATCGCCCAACCATTCCCGCTCTTGGATTTTCTTGGCTTGGGTAATAACGAGCTTTTGCAGTTCACTGTTCTTGGGCAACTTTTCAGACTGTTTGCAGATAGCCAGAGCATCATTCCATACAACACGAACACATCCAAACAACTGAGCCAAACTCTGTCGTTGTTGGTCGGTTGGATAGAAACGATACTGGTATCTGGACTTCATGCTAAAGGTCAAGTTAACTCTACTTATGATAGCGTAAATGTATAGTCATTGTGTACCCATCCATGAAAGAAAGTCGGTTAAGTATTCGAGTCTCCAAGAACCGTATTGAAAAGCTTCGGCGAATCGCAACGCAACGGGAAAAGACGATGACACAAATGATTGAGGACTGGATTGATAAACTCAAAGAAGAAAAGCCGTCTTAGAAGGACGGGGCTTCAGACCCATTCTTTTGGTGAATAATTCCGTTATTCGCGGGACACGAGATCGTTATGTTCTTGAAGCTCAAGCGGGCCAGACCATGACAGTTGACCTGACTTCCCTAGAAAATAATGCTGTTTTTGATATCATTAACCGTTCTACCAATTCTCCCCTTGTTCAAGAATCAACGGTTTGGAGGGGCGCATTACCCACCAGTGGGAATTATGAAATTGTTGTCGGTGGGACTCGTGGCAATGCTACCTATACGTTGACCGTTGGCATCGAATAATCAGTCACAAGGAGGCAGGAGGCAGGAGGCAGAGGGCAGTATGAGGCAGAAGGCAAAAGGTAGCTTTGCAGGAGGCAAGAGGTGGAAAAAGAAGAATGATCTCCTCCTACCTCTTGTCCCCTTGTCCCCTTGGTCCTCTCTTCCTCCTGCCTCCTGCCTCCTGCCTTCAATTCTGTTGTTTTAAGGGAATTTTAATTAAAAATTCTGTTCCTTGCCCTAATGCTGAGAAACACTCTAATTGTCCATTGTGTTTATCTACAACAAGGTGATGAGCAATGGATAATCCTAACCCAGTTCCTTTTCCATGGGGTTGAGGTGTGGTAAATGGTTCAAAAATACTCATCCGTTCTGTTTCCGACATTCCGATTCCATTATCCGCAATCGAAATCCCAACAGTGTGTTCATCCGAGAAATAGGTGTGAATGATAATTTGAGGTTTGTCGGTTAAATCTCCTTGATAACTGGTGGCTTCTAAGCGATCAATCGTATAGGTTAATAAATTCATAAACACCTGATTGAGTTGTCCCGCATAACACTCCACTCTCGGTAAAGAAGTATACTCTTTCACCAAAGTAATGCTCGGTCGTCCCGCCTTCGCTTGCAGACGATTTTGGACAATTAATAACGTGCTATCTAACCCTTCATGAATATCCACAAACTTCATTTGGGCTTCATCCAGACGGGTGAAATGACGGAGCGATCGCACCACATCTCGAATCCGTTCTGCACCTCCTTTCATCGAATCTAACATTTTGGGTAAATCTTTTTTCAGAAACCCTAAATTCACCTCTTCTAATTCATCTTCAATTTCAGGAATTGGATGGGGATAATGATCCTGATACAATTCCAACAATCGCATTAAATCCTCAATATAATTCTGAGTATGAACAATATTCCCTGAGATAAAATTAACGGGATTATTAATTTCATGGGCAATTCCTGCTACTAACTGCCCCAAAGATGACATTTTTTCCGTTTGAATTAATTGAGTTTGGGTGCTTCGCAATTGAGTTAGGGTATGTTCTAACTCTAACCGTCGTTTTGCCTCCTGTTCTTCACTTTTGCGTAACGCCTGTTCCATTTGTTGCCGTTCACTAATATCTAACCCTACAAAAACCGCCGCCGCGCCTCGGTGATATTTCTGAGCCACAATTAAATAGGTACGAGGAACCCCATGCACATTGGCTGTAATTTCCTTAGAATTCATCCAATTAGATTGGGCAAAAAATTCATAGACAAATTCATTAAATTCCGGGCTAGTTTGTAAAAAACCTACTTCTTTTCCCACGAATTCTTCGGCTACAACATTATAAGAATTCGCTAAATGACGATTAACACCTAAATATTTTAAATCTGCACTAATCCACGAAACTAACCCTGGAACCGCATTTAAAACAGCTTCTAATTGATCTTTAGATTTCATCACCGCCGAAGCCGTTGCTTTTTGGGCGGAAATATCACGGACAAATCCACAAAGTAAGGGTAAGGAAGGCTCAACACTTCCTGATATTGTCTGACCTTTTAACGCAGTTTGATGGGAATTCAGTTCTAAATAATTAATTTTAAATTCAACGGGAAAAATTACACCCGATTTTGTTTGATGTCGCGATTCAAAGGTTAAACATCCTTTTTTCTGTAATTCTTGACAGTATTCTTGCCAGACAACAGGTGTTAGATCGGGATCAAGGTCATGAATACATAATTGCAATAATTCCGATCGGGAATAGTCTAATTTCTGGCAGGCAGATTCATTGACATAACAGAAACGACCATCTAAAGTAATCCAAAAAATCGCATCCGTTGCCTGTTCAAAAGCGAGTTGGCTGAGTTGTAGCTGTTCTTCCCACTGCTTTCGAGATGTAATGTCTTCAATGGAGAAGATTAACCCGCCGATTTTCCCGGTCTTGGTTTTCCAAGGCTGAACCACCCATTTCATCCAGCCTACTGAACCATTGGTAAGGGGTTGGCAAGTTTCCAGTTCCCATCGGGATAATTTCCCGGCTAAACAGGCTTGAGCGTTTTGATGCCAAACCTGCGACAAGTTTGCAAACCGATCCGTATGGAGACACCCAATCAAGTTCTCCTGGCGTCCACCATAGGTTTGTTGCCATTGTCCCGACACTGCTAAATAGCGCATCTGGCGATCCACCATTGCCATTGTCGCAGGTAAGTATTCCACAAATCGATAGTAATCGTCTGGGACTGGGTTGGGATTGGCATTCAGCGAACGTTCCTCACCTAGAATGGGTTGGGGAGGATCGGGAATGGTAATTTGTTGAACTTGCCTTTTTTTCACGGTTTGGCACTCTCTTACGATTAAACTCAATTCGAGGGCGGAAAAGATTCATTGATCCATTTGTACTTACAAGATGGACTAGATCGGTTTCAGAAAGATTAGCCGATGTATGGGGATTCAACTCCTAATGAGGGGTCTTACCCTTTATTGTATTCTTAATGACTGGAACTTGTCTATTACAAATCCCGCTTTCTTCCTAGAGATTAATCTCTCTTAGTTTAGAAAGCGTCGATGCAGATTTAATTTTGATCTTAAAAAGTGATGATTGATACAGTTATTTAGTAACTAATAACTCTATCTTACTTCGTTTTTGCTCGTCATCTATCTCAAGTGCGGCAACAAAACTTTTACAGCCGGGGAAGCGGAGGGGGACAAGGGGACAAGGGGACAAGGGGAAAATGCTTTTCTTCTTCTTCCTGCCTCCAGCATAGCTGCCTTCTAATTCTTAATTCTTAATTCTTAATTCTTAATTCTTAATTCTTAATTCCCCTTAGCTTCTCCATTTAATTGAACAGCCGATCGCTTCAGTAGTGTCAGGATTGATGGGTTCGTTGTTGAGGAGTTGGGCGATCGCATTTTTTAAATAAGGGACTTGAACCGCTTCGGGAGAATCGGGCTGATCATCAATTAAGCCGCGATAGCGTAAAATTCCTTGATGATCTAATAAAAAAACTTCTGGGGTTCGTTCTGCACCAAAACAATGAGCTACGTCTTGAGTGACATC
>JBMDYE010000111.1:0-19014 GCA_048595135.1 Planktothrix sp.
GAACCCGTTGGAGATGGATTATTTCCAGGGGTTATTGTAATTCAGGAAATTTTTGGGGTCAATTCCCATATTCGAGATGTGACGGAACGCATTGCTAGAGAAGGATATATTGCGATCGCACCTGCAATTTACCAACGTCAAGCGCCCGGTTTTGAAGTCGGTTACAGTCAAGAAGATGTAGAATTAGGCCGAAAATATAAAGACCGAACGAAAGCTTCAGAACTGTTAAGCGATATTCAAGCCACCCTGAACTATTTAAAGTCCCTTCCCCATATTAACCCTCGCTTTGGTTCCATTGGCTTTTGTTTTGGAGGTCATGTGGTCTATTTAGCAGCCACTTTACCGGATATTCAAGCCACAGCCTCGTTTTATGGGGGAGGTATTGCGACCATGACCCCAGGCGGTGGCGCCCCCACCATCACCCGCACCTCAGACATTCAAGGGGTTCTCTATGGGTTCTTTGGGACAGAAGATCCCTTAATTCCCAATCAACAAGTCGATCAAATCGAAGCCGAACTCCAAAAACATCAAATTCCCCATCAACTATTCCGCTACAAAGCGGATCACGGTTTTTTCTGTGATCAACGCAGCACCTACAACGCCGCCGCCGCCAACGACGCCTGGAACCACGTTAAAGAACTGTTTAGGGAAGAATTAAGAATTAAAAATTGAAGGCAGGAGGCAGGAGGCAGAGGGAAGAAGGAGGGAAGAAGGAGGGAAGAAGAAATAAAAGCATTGTCCCCTTGTCTCCTTGTCCCTCATACCTCCTGCCCTCTGCCCTCTGCCTCCTGCCTTCTTCTCACTGATGACTGTAAAGTGTTATGCTCAATAGATCGGAGTGTGTGAAGAGAATACAGTTACCGTAGAAGCAGACTACCGACGAATTAAGTTTTTTTTATTTTTTGTTATGGCTACTAAAAACCCGTCCTTTTCCCTAGATGATTTTGCTAAAGCCTTGAATCAAGAAGGTTACGATTTACGCAAAGGGCAAGTTGTCCGGGGTCAGGTGTATGAATATAGCAGTGATGGCGCATACATTGATATTAAAGGTGCTAAATCTCCTGGGTTTATCCCCAAAAAAGAGATTTCTATTGCAGAAGTGGAAGATATCTCGGAAATTCTCCCCTTAAAAGAGGAACGAGAATTTTTGATTATTCGCGATCAAAATGCTGATGGTCAAGTATTACTGTCCATTCGTCAATTAGCAATTAAACAAGTTTGGGATGACTTAATTGAAGCTCAACAAAAGGGTCAAACCTTACAAGCACGAGTTACCGGAGTCAACCGAGGTGGTGTTACCGTTGATGTATTATCGTTACGAGGGTTTATTCCGCGATCGCATCTATTAGAAAAAGATAACTTAGACTCGTTAGTGGATCAATCCTTAACGGTCAATATCTTAGAACTTGATCAAGATAAAAACAAAATCGTATTTTCCCAACGGTTAGCTTCTCAATCCCTCGGTTTTAGTCAGTTAGAAGTCGGTCAATTAGCCGAAGGAAAAGTGGCTAGTGTTAAACCCTTTGGTGTTTTTGTTGATATTGAAGGGGTAACAGGACTGATTCATATTAAAGAAGTCAGCCAAAAATATGTGGATTCTTTACCAGAACTTTTCCCGGTTGGTCAAATTGTTAAAGCCATGGTAATTGATTTAGATGAAGGTCGTCAACGCATTTCTTTATCCACTCGAATTCTAGAAAATTATCCAGGGGAAGTGGTGGAAAAATTATCAGAAGTGATGGACTCCGCCGAAGCCCGTGCAGAACGAGCGAAAAAGTTAATTCCTTCCTAATTTATTTGACATCCCAAAACCTGTAGGGGGGAGGTTTCCTCGCCCTTACAGAACAATACGGTTGCTATACAATCTATCTATTTAATAATCTTAAAATAGATTAATTCAATGATTCATGTCTTAGGAATTGATGGCGGGGGTTCTAAAACCGTTTGTGTTTTAATGAATGAAGAAGGTCAAGTGTTAGGACGGGGACAAGGGGGGCCGTCTAATTATCAAACCATTGGAATAGAAGCGGCTAAAATCGCGATTAGTTCTGCCATTCAAGAAGCGATTTATCATGCTAATTTAACCTCAGAAAATATTCCCATTCAAAGCCTTAGTTTAGGATTAGCAGGCGTTGGACGACCTGAAGATATTGAAGTTGTTAAAACAATTATTAAAGAGATTAAAACAGATTCAAAATTATCGATTGATTGGCAAGTAACAGATCATCAAATTATTATTAATAGTGATAGTGCGATCGCCTTAGTAGGCGGTTTAGGTCATTCCGTTGGCATTGTTGTAATTGCGGGAACCGGATCTCATATCTTCGGAAAAAATCGCCAAGGAATCACCAAACGAGTCGGCGGTTGGGGGTATATTTTAGGGGATGAAGGCAGTGGTTATGATATTGCTGTCAGAGGGTTACAAGCGGCGTTACGTTCCTATGATGGGCGAATGAAATCAACTCAATTAATTTCAATTTTTAAAGAACATCTTAATTTAAACAGTATTGAAGAATTAATTGAACTTGTTTATCGTCGAGGCTGGAAGGTTAAAGATCTTGCGGCTTTAGCACCTCTGGTGGATCAAGTTGCTGCATCCGGTGATATTATTGCTCAACAAGTGATTAAAAATGCCGTTGATGAATTAGCCTTAGCAACAGAAGTGGCAATTATTAGTTTATTTGACCCTAAAGAACCCTTTGAAATTGTGACAACCGGAGGCGTTTGGCAAGGAATGGCAAATTTTCGCGCTCAATTTGAAGCGAAAATTTTAGCGATCGCACCCCAAGCAAACATAATTTCTCCCCGTCATGAACCCGCCTATGGTGCTGGACTTTTAGGGTTAGAAAGTCTTGCAAATTCATTGTAAAGATACTTGTAACATAAGATTAATAGACAGAGTGGCAAGAGAACAGAATGTTATAGTATTAATAAAATAGAGAATGAATTTTCTCTGAAATTTTTAGTTCTCAAAACTGATTCAACAGAACATAGGGGTCTATTAATCAAAGAATAGTGGAGGAAACAACAGTGTCGCAACTACAGTCAAAACTCAAGGATTTTGCATGGGGATTTTGGCCTGTTGTTCCCCTATATCCCTACGGACAACGGCGGACGCTGCGGCGAGAAATTGTTAAAAATACGATTTGGACGTTTGATCAAATTCAGGGCATTTTATATGTAATAGTTCCCATCCGCATGACCGTTGTTAAGTTAGAAGCGGGGGGTTTATTAGTTTATGCACCCGTCGCACCAACGCCTGAATGTATCCGTTTAATGAAGGAATTAGTGGCGGAACATGGAGAGGTTAAATATATTATTTTACCGACGGCTTCAGGAATTGAACATAAAGTTTTTGTCGGGCCTTTTGCGCGACAATTTCCCAATGCTCAAGTTTATGTCGCGCCAAAACAATGGAGTTTTCCCTTAAATCTTCCCCTCAGTTGGTTAGGATTTCCTCCCAAACGAACCCATATTTTACCCCATGATAGTCGTCAAACCCCATTTGCTGATGATTTTGATTATCAAATCTTAGGCCCCCTAGATTTAGGGTTAGGAAAATTTACAGATGTAGCGTTTTTTCATCAGCGATCGCAAACGGTTTTAGTAACGGATATGGTGGTTTCTGTGCCTGAAAAACCACCTGCCATTGTTGAACTTGATCCCTATGGATTACTATTTCATGCCAAAGATGATCCGTTTCATAAAGTAGAAGATACGGAAGCTTCTCGTTTAAGAGGATGGCAACGAACAGCGTTATTTTCCTTTTATTTTCGACCGAGTGCCTTAGATACAATTACTTTAAGAGAAGCGTTTAAACAATCCTTTCAAGCACCAGATCGGTCTAAGAGAAGTTATTTTGGCATTTATCCGTTTAAATGGAAACCGAATTGGAAAGAATCCTTTGATGCCTTACGCGGAGGTGGACGCTTATTTGTAGCGCCAATTTTACAAACATTAATTTTAAATCGTGACCCCGAAACAACCCTTGATTGGGCAAATCAAGTAGCAAAATGGGATTTTAAAACCATTATTCCTTGTCATTTAGACGCCCCTGTTTCCACAACCCCTGAACAATTTCGACAAGCCTTTTTCTTCTTAGAAGATAAAGTTCCTCCCCATCCGTTACCCTCAGAAGATTTTGAACTGCTTCGAGAAATTAATGAAGGGTTATATAAATTAAAAATTACCCCAGCACCAGATAAGCACGGAGTTTGATAGATGACACAGATAAACACTGATTAACTTTCTAATAATCATCCGTGTCTATCCGCGTCATCCGTCTAATCCGTGATTCAGACAATCGAGATTAACCGTTGTAAGGAAATCTCTAATAATTCAGGACGGAAATTTAAGTGATAACCTAAATATTGCATGGCTTTTTCTAACAAATAACAATCCAATAAAACCTTGAGTTCCTTTTTGCCTTTGGGTAGAAAGCTATCTTGGGAAGCCGTTTGCAAATAATGATGTAAAAAGATAGCACTCACCCAGCTTGACCATACTTGTCCCCAAACCTGCATTTCGGGTAATTCATCAGGACGAATCATGCCATTTTTCACTTCTTCTTGCAACGCAAAACGAGTGGCAAAATCAAAAGATTGTAACATTCCGGCCACATCTCGCAACGGCGATCGCTTCATTCTTCGTTCACCTAATGTGCGATAAGGTTCCCCTTCAAAATCAATAATCGCAAAATCTTTCCCGGTGTACAAGACATTATTTAAAGAATAATTGCCATGACAACGGGTTCGCATCGCCGTTATTTTCAAGTTCAATAACTCTTGAAAACGACCCAAAATATAATTCTGATCATTTAACAGTTTGTGAACCAAAGGTTGCAATTCAGGAGCCAGGGTATCTAACCGTTTTCTGAGCTTCAGAAACACTTGTCCGGTTAAATTGCGAGAATATTGATAAATCGACCGTTGATAAAACGAGGAAAACGGTTCGGGTGCAAAATTAGGGTTCTCTGGATCAGTGGCTAAAATAATATGAAATTCTGCGGTTCGTCGTCCCAGAAGTTCCACATTCGTTAGATAAGAACCGATCATTAAAGCAAGGGTTTCAGGAATGGGTTGATCGTCTAAATTTAAAAACGGAGACGGGGGGAATAAACTTTGCGGATCAGCAGTAGATTGTAAACCAACTCGATCAAAATAATCTCGTAAATTATCTAAGGTATAATTCCAAGAATTAATCGCATCAGGAATATAAGTTTGTAACACGCCAATGGTCATCGGTTCCCCTCGATGTCGCCGATATTCTAACGCTCCCATTAAAATATTACTATAGTCTAATTGCTTTTTCTCGGTTAAGAATTGACGAATTTCTACCTCTAAATTCGTTCCTTCTTCCACCTTCCGCAATAACTTAAAGACTAACTGGTCGCCATAGACCACAAAGGAATTATTAAACCCACCTTTTAATAAATTGGGTTCTAACTTTTGGTCTAAATCGAGTTGTTTTAACGCGTCAGTTTTAAAGGAAACTAAATTACCAAACTGACCGGAATAACGCTGATTATTTAACACCATCTCTAACGGTAAAGTTAAAAATTCAACATCCGCACCCGCTTCAAACAAAATACCCGTTTCTCCCTGCCATTCTAAAGCCGCTAAAATCACTTGAGGCATTTCTGTTTTTAACTGTTCTGCTGCTTCATTAAACGCATAAGCTAAAGGCAGAACATAAGTTTCAGGAAAGCCTTCGGTATATTCAACTTGAACTAACAGCAGAATCCCTTGTTGATCTTTATAAGGAATGGGAATTGCTTCAGTAATTTTAATGGATTGTAGAATCCGAGATTTGCCTCTAAACCATTGACAACGATAGAGATATTCCGGTAAAAGCGATTCAAATTTGGTTCTTAAAGCGGGTTCTGTAAATATCTGTTTCCAGTTGTTTTGAACTGCAAAAATTGGCAGTTGACTTTGAGGTCGAGGTAACAAAGCCACTTTCGGATCAAACTGTAAACTAAACCAGTAAAATCCATAGGGAGATAAACTAATAAAATAGGAAGAATCGCCAATTTTTGGAAATTCCGTGCGTCCGAAAATTTCAATGGGAACCATGCCTTTAAACGGTGATAAATCCAGTTCAACGGCTTGCACAAACCGTGATAAATTCGCAACAACTAGGATATGTTCCCCTTGATAAGTACGGGTAAAGGCGAAGACTTTGCGGTTTTCTGGATGCAGTAATTCAAAGGTTCCTCGCCCAAAGGCTTGAAACCGTTTTCGCATCGTAATTAACCGTTTCATCCACGATAATAAGGAACTGGGGTTGCTACTTTGGGACTCTACATTAATCGCTTCGTAGTGATATTCTGATTCAAATAATAAGGGTAAATACAGTTTTTGAGGATTGGCGCGACTAAAGCCCGCATTGCGATCGGGACTCCATTGCATCGGGGTTCTCACGCCATTGCGATCGCCGATATAAATATTATCCCCCATGCCAATTTCATCCCCATAATATAGCACCGGAGTTCCTGGCAAGGCGAGCAATAAACTATTTAATAATTCGATTTGGCGGCGATCATTTCCGAGTAACGGGGCGAGGCGACGGCGAATTCCTAAATTAATTCTCGCTTGCGGATCTTGGGCGTAAACTTTATACATATAATCCCGATCTTCATCCGTCACCATTTCTAAGGTGAGTTCATCATGATTCCTGAGAAATAATGCCCATTGACAGTTATCAGGAATGGCAGGCGTTTGATTTAAAATATCAATAATGGGGAAGCTATCTTCCATCCGCAATGCCATAAATAATCGAGGCATTAAGGGGAAGTGAAAATTCATGTGGCATTCATCCCCTTCCCCATAATAAGCGGCGGCATCTTCCGGCCATTGATTGGCTTCTGCTAAGAACAACCGATTCGCATATTTTGAATCTAAATGCGCCCGTAATTGTTTTAACACGTGATGGGTTTCGGGGAGGTTTTCACAGTTGGTTCCTTCCCGTTCAAAAATATAAGGAATCGCATCTAATCGCATTCCATCCACGCCCATTTCCATCCAGAAGTCCATTACTTCTAAAACGGCTTTTAAAACTTCAGGATTATCATAATTTAAGTCGGGTTGATGGGAATAAAACCGATGCCAATAATAAGCTTGGGCGACGCTATCCCATGTCCAGTTTGAGGTTTCAAAATCTTTAAAAATAATTCTAACTTCTGAATATTGATTCGGGTTATCTGTCCAGACATAAAAATCCCGTTCTTTACTACCTTTCGGTGAACGTCTTGCCCGTTGGAACCAAGGATGTTGATCGGAAGTATGATTAATGACTAATTCTACAATAACGCGAATTCCCCGATCATGGGCAGCATCTAAAAACGTTTTAAAATCCTCTAAATTTCCATAAATTGGGTTAACATTTGTATAATCAGCAATATCATAGCCA
Source organism: Planktothrix sp. (assembly GCA_048595135.1). GTDB lineage: Bacteria > Cyanobacteriota > Cyanobacteriia > Cyanobacteriales > Microcoleaceae > JBMDYE01. The sequence goes on from JBMDYE010000111.1 coordinate 7,411, forward strand.
TCATCCCGTAATGGTGAAGGGAAAAACGGGAGAATCCAAAGCGCTGTGACACCTAAATCTTGCAGATAATCTAATTTTTCGGTGAGTCCGATAAAATCTCCAATTCCGTCGCCGTTACTATCCGCATAAGCGCGAACAGGAACTTCATAAATAATGGCATCTTTAAACCAAAGGGGATCGTTACTGAGTTTAACGTGTTGCATCATCTGAATTTAACTACTGTTTTCAGTGGGACATTGAATTGGATAAAAATACGCGCTAACCTAAATTAAATTAGGGCGTGCTTATAAAACATCAGCCTTTAGGGGGAAAATCAGCAATTTTTATCAAATCTTCAAATTGTTATAGTTTTTTGACTAATCATAATATTTCTGAGATTCTCAGGGTTTTAATTAAGATATTAACCCCGACCTTTATAAACTATCCCTAATTTTAAGTTTAAATTAATATGTAGGATGGGCTATGCCCATCAAAATTATATCGGTTTAAAATCAAACTCTATCGGTTTAAAGCCTTAATATAAATCACTTAAAATCAACAAATAGGGAAGGGCGAGGAGACCTCGCCCCTACGGTAGCTCTAATTTTATTGAGTTTAATTGTCTTGCTGTAGTTTTTGGCGTAAATCGTCTAACGAGTCTTCGAGTTGCTTTATTTCATCGGCTTGTATTTCTTCTTCTTCTTCTTCGGGTTCATCAGGACAAAATTCTAGGGTAAATTTGATTCTCACTTTTCCAGATTGCCAGTCTTTAGCCCCTAACCTTACAATTGGTTGATTTTATCGCTTCATTAGGTTCGATCATGATGAGTTGTCCTTCTGGTTTTCAATTATTTTAGCATTTTTGTAGGATGGGCTATGCCCATCAAAACTATTTTGTTGCGCCCAAGTTTGAATCAAACAATATTATTTGAAAATTAAATCTAGAAATATCTATTCATTGTTGATTGTAGAAGTAATTTGATCAAAGCTTATTGTTTTGACCGGGAATTTAAGGTGGGCAAAGCCCACCCTACATTAGATTTATGTTTCTTCCCGGTCAGGTTTTGGGGTGTCTTCTATTGAGGTAGACGTGGGAATAAGGGGGAGTAAATGTTCATAAAGCTGCAAGGATTGTAAACAACTGTTGATGCTAGAAACAAATTGATTGTATTCATCAATTTTCTGTTTAACTTGAGATTGCGATCGCTGATTGCTTTTAATTTTTTCCTCCGCTTCCTGTTCTAAGGTTTTCTCTAAATAAACCCGTGCTTGATCGTATTGTTGGAGGATTTCATCTTTTTGAAACTCTGCCATTGGTAACAACTCAGTTTTCAGGGTTTGATTCACCGTTTGGCGGAAACTTTGACGAATAGTTTTAGACACTTTCGGTTCAAAATCTAACTTCAACAATTGACGAATAGCGGGTTCTGCATCGACCATACTCGTACAATCATAACTCGATGACGTTTGCAATAACGTTTGACGAAACTGATAAATAGAAAAGGTTCCTTCATCATAAAATCGAGGACTTTCGCGAACAAACCGATCGCATTCTGTTCTCGCCGCCGCCACTAACGCATAAGTCACCCCTTCTTCTAAGGTTTTTAACCGTTGTTCAATTCCTCCATCATTTCCTAATAACCGATACAATTGTCGATAATATTCCGACTTTCTCACGCGTTCAATTAAACGACGGAAAAAACTCGCAATAATGGTCTGGGTAGACTCCACTAAAATGTCTTCTAATTGGTTCGCTAAATAATACAAAGCCTCCACTAAAACGGCTAATAAGGGTGCGGTTGCATTGCGAGGATGACTATGGGTGGCGCGACTATACGCTTCTGCAACGGAAAAGCTATCTAACAATTCATCTAAGCGCCGGATCATGCGGGACTGCAATTGATTAAAATCAATTTCAAACGGATCATCTTTGTTCGTAACCATCTTATTAATTTCTTCACCAATATGCTGTTGAAATTGCTGTCCCACATCTTGTAATTGTTGATTCAGCAGTTGCAATTCCTGCGCTTTCATCGTTTCAATTTCACGGGGTTGACTGTCGAGTTCCCGATAAATTGATTGATAATAGTTGCGAAGCGGAATACAGATATCCTCTAAATCATCCGCTAAATTTTTAAATAACTGGGGACGTTTTTCTTCAGTTAAATAGCGGGTAACAGCCGTGCGGAATTCTTCAATCCCACTATCTTTAATCAATTGTTCAATTAACGGTTGTCCCCAATCTCCTAAAATTCTGACATAGTTTTCATTGGGAGATTCAAACCCATTAATCGAAACACGGAAATTAATCGGAAGTTTGCGAGAACTGCCACAATACTGATTAAAGGCATAGACAAATTGGGGGGTTTCTTCCTGTCCGTCGAGTCCTTTAATACTATCAGCAAAAATACTATCTAAACCAAAGCGATCGCGTCCGCTTGTTGTTTTCAGTTGACTGCCATAAAATCCTAATAATCCACTGGTTTTATAGACCCTTGAGGTATCTTGAAAATCCGATTGAATTAAATTATCCAGGCGTTGGCGCAGTTGGGTATTGTACCAAGTTTCATCAATGCGGTTAAAGATATAAAAAATGCGATCGCGAATACTGGGATTTTGACGAATTCGTTCTAAAAGTTCCGTTTCTTCTGAGGACATTTCCCCCGATGAAGCAGGTTTAAGAACACAAACCACCGCCGAGGTATCAGGATGCTCAATTTTATCATAAGTCAGTTGGGCATCTTTCTGAACGGGGGCATCAATTCCAGGAGTGTCAATAATCACGTTTCCATCTTGTAATAAGGGATGAAAACAATAATATTCAATGCGTTTTAAGACGGCGCTATTACTTCCTCGTCGCGCATATCCGGCGGCTTCTTTGAGGTTGGAAAAGTTAAACTGTTCCATTGAATAGGTTGAATTATTTAAGGTGTGGATGCGATCGCGATTTTCCACAAACCCTTGTAATAATAACTGTAAGGCTTTCGCTTGTTTCGCGCGTTCAGATTTGTTAGTCCCCCCCTCAAGCTGAATAATTTTCTCACAGCCTTCTTTTAACAGATCCACCATTTCGCCACGGTTAATATTAATATTAGAACTTAATCCTAAGATCTGACATAAATTAACCACTTGTTCCCGAATTTCCGCTTCACTTAAAAACGTTAAAACTACCCGTTCTTGATCGGGATCGGCATATTCAATATAACATTCGGTTCCCGTGGCGTGTCCTTCTGCACTATAGAGTAATTCTCGTTCTAAGAGTGCATTAATTAACATTGATTTTCCGGCACTAAATGCACCCGCAAAGACAATTTCAAATTTAGGAGAAATTACTTTATTAAGGGAAGCGCGCACCGCTGTTACATCCTGTTGGCGAAGGGGGGGTTCTTGGTGGAGGAGTTTGAGTAAGCCTTCAACTTGATCTTGGAGATTTTGACACTGGGGCGACAATTGGTTATTCATCTAGTAAAACCCGAGTAGGGGAAAAATTGATCTATTTTGATCTTATCCTTAGTTGTTCTAATTTTTGTCCGAAAAATTACTAATTTTAGTTAGGTCGATTAACGTTTAAAAGTTCAGTATTTCTGATTTTTCTCTCCGTATTAACCGTTATCTTTGTCAACATTGAACTGTAAATATAGTGAAACTACTGAACTTTTAAGGTATAAAAAAATACTAAAACTAATAGAGTGATCTCTTCACTATTTTTTCTTAATCATGAAGATTTATCTCTATTGTTTATGTTTTGTTAATCTTAATCTTTTCAAGATTTTAGAAGGTTTTAAATCATCTATTTAATTGAATTGAAAATGAGAAAACGGCAATAAACATCAATATTTTTTAAGATTTAATCCTCTGATTGATGTGATATGATCTGAATTAAAACAATAAGATAAGAATAAATTGGCAAGCTTGCTATGTTTAAATTGAGTCTGCGCGGTAAATCTCAAAATAAATTCTTATATCTCCTCATTGCTGGCATTGTTTTTCCTGTGCTAGCTGTGGGTACGTTTAATATTATTTCATCTCGTCAATATTTAATTGATTCGATTTCCCGTTCTATGAGAAACGAAGGGGGGAATAGCACAAAAGTCTTAACGCTATTTTTAGATAATTTTAGATCGGATGTCTTATATTTAAGTGAAACCCCGCCAATTCAAGGGATCGTTCGAGCGAGGGCTGCAAAGGGAATTGATCCCCAAGATAAATCGACTTATCAAGAATGGGTCAACCGATTAGAAATTATTTTTACCTCTTTCCTAGAAAATAGACCTTACTATGATCAACTCCGCTATCTGGATGAAAATGGAAATGAGATGGTGAGAGTTAATGTTAGCAATGGTCAAATTAAAATAGTTCCTAAGAATGAGTTACAAAATAAAGCTTCTAACGACTATTTTAATGAAACCCTAGCTTTAAGTAAAGGGAATGTTTATGTTTCCCCCATTACTTTAAGTCGAGAAAATAACCAAATTGAAGTGCCTTACAAAGCCATTATTCGTTATGCAACCCCTATTTATAATAGTTCCGGCGAGAAAAAAGGAGTTTTAATTGCAAATATTTTAATTGATCGCTTATTTGACCTAGCCGACAATCAAAGCTTAAAAGCCGAATATCAACAGCAATTCCTTGTTGTTAACCCCCAAGGATATTATCTCAGTCATCCCATTGGCGAAAAAAAATGGGGCTTTGAATTTAATAATAATGAAAACTTAAGCCAAGATTTCCCCCAAACTGTTGTGCAACAAATTCTGTCTAATGAAAGTGGGGTAATTACAGATTATCCCAATTATATTCTTAGTTACCATACAGTTTTTCCTGATAAAAATCGAAAAATAAATCCTTTTACTTTGGTTTATCAAACCCCTAAAAATGTTGTTTTAGCACCGATTAATCAGTTTATTCAAGTGGCTGTTATTGTCACGATTATTGCCGGAGGAATATTTGTTATTATTGGGATTATTTTACTGAGAAAATTAGTCGGTTCGATTTTAGACGTGATTCAAATTGTGACGGCATTTTCCTCCCAAGTGATGACAACGATTAATGAACAGGAACGAATTGCCAATCAACAGTTATCTTCGGTTCAACAAACAACGGTAACCATGGATGAATTAAATGCCTCCTCCCAACAATCGGCGCAACAAGCAGAGTCGGCAGTTTCTCAAGCCAAACAAGCCTTAAATCGAGTGGATCAAGGGAATAAAGCGGTTAAACAAGCCTTAGATGAAATGGAACTGCTGAAAACTAAAGTGGAAGCGATCGCAGAACAAATTATGCGCTTAAGTGAACAAACCCATCAAATCGGCAGCATTTCTGATGTGGTTAGTGATTTATCCAATCAAACCAATATGTTAGCGTTAAATGCCGCCGTTGAAGCGGTACGAGCCGGAGAACATGGGAAAGGATTTGCGGTTGTGGCGTCAGAAATTCGGAAATTATCTGATGCGAGTCAAAAATCTAGTCAGAAAATTAATACGTTAGTGAATGATATTCAACGGATGATTCAATCAACCGTATTAGTGGCGGAAGAAGGAACGAAAAATGTAGAAGCAGGAGTACAAATTTCCCATCAAACGGCTCAAGCTTTTTTTGATGTCTCTCAATCAATGGAACAAATTGTTGATAGTAGCCAACAAATTGCCTTAATGTCGAAACAACAAGCCTTAGCCACTCAGCAAGTCAATCAAGCCATGAATAATCTCACAAAAGGAGCGAATGAAACCGCCAAAGGCATTAACCAAATTAAACTCGGTAGTGAAAAATTAAATTCGGCAACTTACAATTTGAAAGATGTTCTCTAAACAGTAATCAGTAATCAGTAATCAGTAATCAGTAATCAGTGGTTCTTCCCTATTCCCTATTCCCTATTCCCTAATTCTTAATTCTTAATTCAGATCCTTCGCTCCGCTCAGGACGCTGCGCGATTCTTAATTCTTAATTCTTAATTCTTAATTCTTAATTCCTAATTCTTCCCTTCTTCTGTTCCTAACATTTGTAAGCGATACAAACTGGCATATAACCCATTGCTTTGAATCAGTTCTTCATGACTTCCAGACTCAATTAATTGACCCCGTTTTAACACTAAAATTCGATCAACATTTCTAATGGTGGATAAACGGTGAGCAATAATAATAGCGGTGCGTCCTTGTAATAACCGATCTAAAGCATCTTGAATTAACGCTTCTGTTCCCACATCTAAATTAGCCGTGGCTTCATCCAAGACTAAAATACTCGGATTCCGAATTGCTACTCTCGCAAAGGCTAAGAGTTGTTTTTGACCACTAGATAAATTCGTGCCACGTTCCCGTAATTCCGTCTCATAACCTTGGGGTAACTGTTCAATAAATCGAGCAATATTTGTTTTTTCTGCCGCTTGTCGAATCTCTTCAAAGCTGTAGGATTCCCCTAACGTAATATTACTTTTGACATCCCCAGCAAATAAAAATCCATCTTGTAAAATTACCCCAATATGACGTCGTAATTCCGCTTGACGTAACTCTCGAATATCAATTCCATCCACTAAAATTCGTCCTTGGTTCGCTTCATATAACCGACACAATAAACGAATAATTGAACTTTTTCCGGCACCTGTTGGCCCCACTAACGCGACTTTTTCCCCTGGACGAATCGTAAAATCAAGGTTTTTAATCACATATTCATCATCTTTATAAGCAAACCAAACGTTTTCAAAGCGAATTTCTCCCGTTTGAGCATTGAATTTTGCATTAGGATGGGAAGAAAGATTCACTTTCACTTCATCGGGGTCACGAATTTCTATCGGTTCCGAGAGAATATTATTAATTCGTTCAACGGCGGTTAATCCCGCTTGAATGGCGGTAAATTTTTCAGCAAATTGGCGTAAGGGATCAAACAATCGTTGTGCATATAAAATAAACGCCGAAAGGGTGCCAAAACTCAGTTCTGATTTAACAACTTGATTGCCTCCCACCCAGAGAACAACAGCGATCGCCACTAACGCAATCCACTCTAAGGTAGCGGATACAGCCGAATCATAAAAAATCGTTTTATCAACGGCTTTAATATAATCGTTGTTGGTTTTTCTAAATAATTCAGAATTAAATCTTTCTCGCCGGAATAGCTGCACCACCCCAATTCCTACCATATTTTCTTGCAATTGGGAATTCAGGTTAGACAATTCATCCCTGGCTTTATAGTTGGCTTGGCGATATTGCTGTTGAAAATAGATAATAACCGCTGTGACGGGAATCATCATTAACACTAAAATTAAAGCCAATTTCCATTGCAACATCAACATTAAAATTGCAATGATTAAAATTGAAAATAAATCACTAATAATTCCGATCGCACCTGTGGAAAATACATCTCCTAACGCATCAACATCACTGGTGAGGCGAGTAATTAAACGTCCAACCGGAGTCCGATCAAAAAACTTCACCGCTAAAGCAGTCACATGATTAAACAAATCATTGCGAATATCTGCCGTCATTTGTTGACCGACTTTTTGCACCCAATAGCCTTGAATGGCTTGTAACAAAAAGCGAACCGCAATGGTCAGTAACAGTAACAAGGCGATCACATTTAACCCCTGAGACAGGGACATCCTTTGCAGGAAGGGGTAAACCGTTGTTTCTTGACGAATTAGCGAAATCGCTTGTCCGATTAAAATCGGTTGAATAGCACCCGCTAGAGACAGCGGCACTAACAACACTAAACACAGCAGCAGCAAGCGCCGATTTCGTTTCGCATACTGAGCAATTCCGATGAATAAGCGCCAGTCTGTTTCACGGGAATTGAGGGTTGTAGGGGTGTTTTTTTGGGAGGATAAAGTTGTCATCCGCTACCTAAGTTGATTAATTAAGATTCAGGGTCATGTAACCCTCTCCCTTATGTTAAGAGATGTTGACCAATCCTGGCTCAACTCACGCTCCTACCCCCTAAACCGGAAAGATTAACCCGTACTCAACATCATCAGGATTGATCATCCTAAATTGCTAAGACTCCAATCTTTTAAAGTCGTCAAATTTCAGGATCATAACAGAGAAAATTAATGGCATGATGTTAGATGAGATTCAGATCACCATTTTTTCTCCCAAAAATCACAACGGTTTGTTTACAATATCACAGGCATTTTTCGATAAATTTTTTATCCTGCATCCAGATCAGATTGAAGCTTGTGAAAAAACCCTCTTAGTGTTGAGATGATGAATAATGAACAACAGATGTTGTATACGTCGGGAACGTTGAGTCAACGCTCCCCTATTTCGAGGAGAGAACAAGCGATGCCAAAAATTCTGGTGATTGAAGATGATGTTTTTCTGCGGAGAAGCTTGTCAAAAATACTTAGGGCTGAAGGATTTTATCTGGTAGAAGCCAAAAATGGTAAAATGGACATAGAACTGGCTCAAACTGAAAAACCTGATTTAATTTTGTGTCATTTAGTTAAGCCAGATTGTCAAAATCATCGACTGCTCAAACAGTTGAAAGCAGAAACTTCATTGGCAAGAATTCCTGTGATTGGTTTAACTGACCCACAAGAACTTGTAAAGTTACGGCAAGTTCAGGAACTCTGCGTGGATAATTATTTAATAAAACCTTATACAAAATCTGAATTAATTAATGTGATTAAAGCACAATTGCATCAGCACGAACAAGTTAATTTAAAATCAATTCAATCTTTTCCGTTATTGAATAGTACATCCGATCGAGTCAGCTTATCTGAGCAGTTTGAGCAAATGCTCAGACAATTTAGCTCCCTCAATCAATCGATTCCGATTTTGGTTTTAAGTTTAGATCGATTAGAACGATTTCAAAACTATTTAGGAATGGATTATGGGGAGCTTTTGATTCAAGCAGTTATTAATCGCATTCATGCTCGAATGGGAGAACAAACCATCGCTGTACAGTGGAATGGTGAAAAAATTGTTTTAATGTTAGCTCCCCTGGCTCAACCGGAAGATATTGAAGCGATCGCCGATCAGTTATTAAATTGTTTATCTCAACCGATTCAAATCTTAGAGTATAAACTTTTATTAGGCGGTTGTTTAGGGATTGCCCTTTATCCTGAACATGATCAAAATTTGGATAATTTATTAATTAAAGCCAATATTGCCTTACGTCAAGCCCAACAACAGGGAACCCATTCTTATTTTACCTATTCTAATGAATTTTGGTTAAAAACAAAAGACCGTTTTCATTTAGAAATTGAATTACATCATGCCTTAGAACGAGATGAATTAGTCATTCATTACCAACCGCAACTCGATTTAAAAACGGGAAAAATTGTGGGTGCAGAAGCTTTAGTGCGATGGCAACATCCCCGTCGGGGTTTAATTCCTCCCTTAGACTTTTTAACTGTTGCGGAAGAAACTGATTTAATTGTTTATATTGATGAATGGATGATTCGTCAAGTTTGTAGACAACTCAAACAATGGCAAAATCAAGGGTTTAAGCTTTCTGTTGCAGTCAATATTTCCGGTGTTCGGTTTCATCAACGGAATTTAGGCAGCTATGTGATGCAAGTTTTAAAAGAAACGGGTTTAGAACCGAGTTGTTTAGAATTAGAACTGACTGAAAGCGTTTTAGTGAAAAATCCTGAACGGTCTGTGGCGATTTTAAATGAGCTTAAAAATTTAGGGATCGGATTATCTTTAGATGATTTTGGCACGGGTTATTCTTCCCTCAGTTATTTACAAAAATTCCCCTTTGATACCTTAAAATTGGATCGTTGTTTTGTGCAAGATGTAAACAGTCATCAAAAAAATGCTGCCATTGTTCAAGCGACCATTGCAATGGCTCATAGTTTAGAAATGAGAGTGATTGCCGAAGGGGTAGAAACCAATGGAGAACAACAATTTCTTCACCAGCGGCAATGTGATTGTTTGCAGGGATATTGGTTTAGCCGTCCTGTCGCCGCCCAAGTTTTTGAAGAAATGCTCATGGCTTCAGAAACCGCTTATACAAGTTTATCAATAATCAGTAATCAGTAATCAGTAATCAGTAATCAGTAGGGCAGTCAAGTCGTTAGTGATTCGTTTGTAGAGACGTGCCAAAAGCAAGTGCGGCAATAGCAAATGCGGCATAAACAGGCTCCGCCAAGGCACGTCTGTACGAAGTTAATCCTTGACCAGTAGTAACAATTAACCATTTATACTCATTGTTGAATGTCTACCCTGTAACTGTTAACTTTTACACGCTATAACTGATTACTGTTTTACTGATTACTGATTACTGATTACTGTTTTACTGATTACTGATTACTGATTACTGATTACTGATTACTGATTACTGATTACTGATTTTATGAATTAAATCCTTGAGATTGCCAGTATTTAAACGGTAACTTAAGGGATGAGCAATTAGGTGGGCGGTACTTTCATACAACACTTCAATTTCCATTAATCCGTTTTGTTGTAGAGTCCGTCCGGTGGAAACTAAATCAACAATGGCTTCCGACATTCCCGTAATCGGGCCTAATTCAACGGAACCATATAACGGTATAATCTCTACTGGTAAATCCAAACTTTCAAAATGTTCGCTAGCGCAGTGAACAAACTTAGACGCTACCCGACTATGGGGCGGCAACTCAACGGAACGCCGATAAGGACTCGATTGTTTCACCGCAACCGACATCCGACATTTGCCAAATTTGAGGTCAACTAAACAAGCAACTTGAGGCTTTTTCTCTCGTAAGACATCATAACCGACAATTCCTAACTGAGCTTGACCATATTCCACATAAACTGGAACATCTTGCGCCCTCACCAATAACGCCTTCGCCGTTTCGGTGGGATCATGAATTTGAAGTTGTCGATTTCCTGGGTCTAAAAAAGCACTAAAATCGAGTCCAACAGCTTGCAATAGCTGGATGCTGTCCTTTAGTAAAGCGCCTTTCGGCAGTGCTACGGTGATCATAACGATGAGGAATGAGGAATGATGGATTTACTGTGGTATCGCAATTCGCCATTCAACGAAGCGATCGCCAGTAACCCCAACTTTTAACTTTTACCAGATTATGGCTCCGTTAACTCTGGTCATCAGCAATAAAAATTATTCGTCTTGGTCACTTCGTCCCTGGCTGGTTCTTAAACAAGCGGGACTTGACTTTCATGAAATTTGGATTCCTTTGGATACTCCCCATACCCACAAGGAAATTCGCCGTTATTCTCCATCGGGAAAAGTTCCGGTTTTATTAGATGGCAATTTAACGGTTTGGGAATCCTTATCGATTTGTGAATATATAGCCGAAAATTTTGTACCGGATTTATGGCCGCATGAACAGGATGCACGCGCTGTTGCTCGTTCAATTAGTCATGAAATGCACGCTGGATTCATGAATTTTCGTCAACAAATGCCGATGAATTGTCGCAGCCGTTATCCCAGAGAAGGCATGAAACCCGGAGTACAATCGGATATTGATCGAATCATTTCAATGTGGCGCTATTGTAAAGAAAACTATGGCTCTCACGGAAAATTTTTGTTCGGACATTTTACCATTGTTGATGCCATGTTTGCTCCTGTTATTTCCCGATTTATTACTTATGATGTAAAATTAGAGCCGTTTGAACAAGGGTATGTTGATACTATCTGGTCACTTCCCGCCATGCAAGAATGGGTAGAAGCCGCCTATCACGAACCGGAACC